>NZ_SJPW01000007.1:300000-490414 GCF_007860125.1 Rubripirellula tenax | reverse complement strand
CATCACGTAGCTTCTTGATGATCTGTTCGGGTGAATGTCGTCGTCGTTTCTTGCTCATGGAAAATCCTTCGCCGGAATTGGCTCTAGACTTTCATAACCCCTGGATCAGGTTTTGGGGAGCATTCCAAGACGTTCTCTCTCGCGGTACGGCTGACGAAATCAACAGACCGCTCGTGCCGATCCTGGAGTCGGTCAATGGCATGCACTTCGTTAAAGAAAAGTCTGCAAAATTGCCCTTTTTTTTATTCAGATGGCGGTTTTTCTTCAGGGTTTTCGCGTCTTTCTATGACGAGGCTCCGTTTGGGGGCTACGACAAATCGTGCGTCATGTACCGAATGTTCCCTTTGCGACGACTTGGCGGAATGCTCTCTGTTTGAATCCACGATTCGTGGCATTGAAACGTCGAAAATGCTCGAGAATCTGGTATTCTGAACACCCCTTTATGATGTCGAAGCTTTCGGCGCCCAGAACAGAAGAAACCCGCTGTGCACATGAACCAACAGGCTAAACCGCGTGAAGTAACGTCGCGTGAAATGTCGGATAAACGTCCGCCTCAGCAACCCATGCCACAATCGGCCTTGGCGAGTATCGATTTCGCGAAGATTGCTTGGAATTCAAAGTACTTGTTGATTCTGGGGATGCTGTTGGGTTTGGGATGTGGATATTTCTACTTTTCGCGGACTCCCGCGACATATCGATCGGCCGCCCAGGTGCAAATCGTTGAATCGACGGCACGTAATCTGCCCGTTGATAGCCTAGATGCCGGCTTGAAGTCGCGTAATCTAAGCGATGAAGCCTTGGTGATGCGCAGCGAGCAGATCCTTCGCCGAGCAGCTGAAATTGGTGAACTGTCCACGACTCCGGAATTCGCCGGTTATTCGTCAGAGCAAATTGCCGCCGTCGTCGGTGGACTCGACTTGGTCGTCGGATCAGCGGACGAAAACATCGATTCAAGCGTGTTTCAAATCCGCTATGACAGCACGTCCGCAACGACAACTCAGCGGGTTGTTCAGTCGATTGTTGATGCGTATGCAAGTCATTTGCAGGACCAATATCGCAATATCGGGCAGGAAACGATTGATTTGATCCAAACGGCACGAAACGATGTGCTGACGAAACTGGACAAGTTGGAAGCGGAATTTAGTGAATTCAAAAAGTCTTCGGGGCTGATCTTTCGCGGCAACGAAACGACAAGTCTTCATCGCGACAACGCAGATCGCTACATGGCTCAGCGGCAAAACCTTTTGATTCAAAAGGCGAAGATATCGGGACTGTTGGCGGCGGCTCGCAAGGCGATGATTGAGAATCAGCCCAATGAAGCCATTTTACTCGCGCTCAATAGCAGTCTTAAAATTGCCGACGGGGACGTCGACTTGAGCAAGGCGATGTCGCCAGAGAGTCGGTGGGAGCTGGAAAAAATCCGGAAAAAGCCGCTGCTATCGGCAGCCGAGAGATTTCGACAAGAGAGGCTGTTGCCGTTGGAGTTGGAGCGGGAAACGCTCGTGGAATCGGTCGGTCGAGATCACCCGGCCATTGATACGATCAACAAACGGATCGCCGTCATTGAGAAGATGATCGAGACTGTCGGAGAAAACGAAACCAAGCTGAATGCCGAGCTTGACGAGGCGATGAAGGCTGCTGCGGCAGCGGAATCCAGCTTGCTGCCATCGGGTGAGTACGATCCACGTGATCGCATTTTGGAAAAAGTCCGTTTTGCCGTTGGTGCCCTTCGTCAAGAAATGGACGCGATGGATTCAGAGCTGCAAGTGGTTACCGACGCTTACGAAGACGAGATGACACAGGCGCGGACGGAAAGTGACAGTGAGATCCGCTCGGCACAATTCGTGCGAGAAATCGAGCGGCAGCAGCAATTGTATGATCGCATCGTTGCTCGTCTGGACGAGGTCAACTTGATGTCGGGCGGTGACGGGTTGAAGGTTTTTCCGCTCAATACCGCGAAGCTTGGGTATCAGGTTGCGCCGTCGCTTGCCAAGTCGTTGATCTTGGGCGGGTTTCTGGGCAGCATGTTGGCCTTTGGGTTGGCGGTGCTTCGCGAGTTGTCCGATCGCTCCTATCACAGTGCTCGCGATATCGCGGAACACACGCGGTTGCCGATCATTGGTCACGTTCCGGTCTTGAAACCCCATAAATTCGAAAAAGGTGAGCCGGGTGAAAACTTAGATTCCCGGTTGGTCACGTTCTTCAATGGCAAGGGGCAAAAGGCAGAAGCATTTCGGGCCATCCGAACGGCGATCTACTTCAGCAATCAATCGGGTAACAATCAAGTCCTGCAGATGACCAGCTCGACGCCGTCGGATGGTAAATCGACCATTGCGGCCAACGTTGCCGTGGCGATCGCCCAATCGGGGCGCAAGGTGTTGTTATTGGACGGGGACCTTCGGCGCCCTCGTGTTGGTAAGTTGTTGGGGATTGAAAGCGAGATTGGGACAGCCTGGGCGATTGAACAATGTGGTCCGGGAAGTACCGATTCGAATGTGGCGATTGACGCCGCGATTCACCCGTCATTGGTTGCCAACCTGTCGGTGATGACTGCTGGTGAAAGGCCTGACAACCCGTCCGAATTGCTTTCGTCGCCCAACTTCGACCGACTGCTTTCCGTTTTGCGAACGAAATTCGACATGATTATTGTCGATACTCCGCCGTTGCTTGCGGTAAGCGATCCGGCCAACTTGGCTTCGCGCGTTGACGGAGTGTTGTTGGTCGTTCGACTTCGCAAGAACATCAAGCCGGCCGTGGCTCAAGCGTCGAGAATGTTGGAAACATTGGAAGCCAACGTGCTCGGGATCATCGTCAATGGAGTCGGAAGTCGAGCCGCTCGTGGCTATGGGAAGTACAGCGGATCAGAGGGTGAATACAATTACGGATCGTCATACCAGTACGGGTATGGATATTCGTACGGGTATACCTATGGATACACCGACGGCAATAAAAACAACTCCTATTACGAAGAAGAGCCGACGGGACGCAAAAAAGCGAAGGCCAAAAAGCTGGCGAAAAGCAAGCTGGTGGTTGCACCACCGAAGCCTGGCGACAAGACGTAGTTCCGTTTCGTCAGAAATCTGTTTGCGGCAACCCTTTGTGGAGCCTCGGACGTCGATCGTTCGGATCGAACTGCGGTGCAGTTTGGTGGCCCGAGATGGCGTGCCAGGGGCATATTTCTGGTCGGAAAAGGCACAACCGGTGAATTCGAACTTCATTGGCCGCGGTTCGCGGTGACGTCCTGGTTTTTCGGCTCGAAGGATCGGCTTGGGGTGGATATGATTGGTGGGCTAGCTTCGTACCCACTGTTGGCTACTGTCAACGGATTCCTGCCACCTACGCCCATTCTGATGTCTGAAACTTCTCCTATAGCCGAACTGCTTCCTCAATCGGATTTACGTCGGGTTAGTCCAGCGGTTTGGGCGCTTTCTGTTTTAGCTTTGCTTGCTTTTGCGCCGCTGTGGTGGTCTTACTTCACCTGGACTTGGCGCGACGGGCACTACCAATATTTCCCGCTACTGATTGGGATGATTGGGGTATTGGTCAAGATGCGATGGGAAGCCGCGTCTGCCGCGGCGACGAAACCCCGGTCGGCACTCGTCTGGCCGTGTGTTGGCATCGTCATCGTATTGCTTTTGACGGCTCACGTGCTCAACAGTGTCTGGATCGGTATCGTCGTGACCGCATTGACATCGGTATTGCTGGTGTACGGTTTTCTTGGTTCGGGTGGTTTGTGGGTGATGACGCCGGTGTTGTTGCTTTGGTTATTGGCGATACCGCTGCCAATGGATTATGACCAGACGTTGATTTTTAAGATGCAGTTTTTTGCTAGCCAGTTGGCGAGCTTGTTGCTGGATGGTGCGGGAATCCGTCACATACGCGAAGGCGTTGTGTTGATTACCGAGAAGTCACAGTACATGACCGAAGAAGCGTGCAGCGGCGTACGATCATTGTTTTCATCGCTGGCAGTTGTGGCAGTCTATTCGGTTGTGTCACAGCATCGTGCCGTTCGGACGATATTCAACTTGGTTCAGGTTGTCTTCTGGGTTTTGATTGGCAACGCTATCCGTGTCGCCGCCTGCGTCGTGCTCGCAGATAACGTCAGCCCCTGGTACGCCAGCGGTGCCGGTCACGAAATGCTGTCGATGGTTGTCTTCGCTTTCATCCTAGGGATGGCCGCCAGCACGGATCAACTCGTCGGGTCGTTCTTTCAAAAGCAGTTGAGCGTCGGTTGGTTTGACGAGGGGACGCTCGAAATACCTCAGGATCATGCGGGCGAAATGGTTGCCCGAAAAGGCTTGCGGCTGCCGTCGATCCTGCGTGGAGACAAGATGGGGGGCGACGAAATGGCAGAAAAACGTGGCGGTTTGCTCGGCCGATCGCGTCACAGCACCTCAGCCATGGGCGATGACTCGATGGACGACGGACGTGGATTGCTGGGCGGGCTCTCAAGCAAGGCTGTCATCGCCATCGTCGCGATCCTGCTGCCGATCGTTGGTCTAGGATGGTTTGCGGCAATGCGGAATCCGAATCAAGGCATGATCTCCTTGGACAAGATGCCACGCTTACCCGCAGGTACCGAAGATTTTCTACCGGCAGACTTGATGGGATGGAAACGCATAAGCTTTCAACCAATACACCGGGAAGATGTGGGATTGCAGGCTGCGGATTCTTATACTTGGGTCTTCAGCAAAGGTGATGTTCGAGCCATCGTGTCGCTTGACTGTCCTTGGACCGAGTGGCACAACTTGAACATGTGCTACACCGGAATTGGATGGGACACGTCGCCGAATTACTTTGTAGATTCGCCGCCCGACAGTGCCTTTCCCCATCTTTCGTTTTCGGAATTGTCGATGTCCAAATCCGATGGCAGTGGTGGATACGTCATGTTCACAGTCGTGGATCGCAATCGAGTTGAAATGCGAAATTTGGGCTGGCAGCATAGCCTCAAAGATCCTGCTGAGTTGGTAAGAAGCTTGGTCTCATCCACGTCCAAGCGATTCGGTTTGGGAGAGCCAGTGCTTCCAAATCTTCCGGGGACCACGATACAGCTTTACTCGGAACGATCGGGCGCATTCAACAGTGAGCAGATCGCTTCCCTGAAGGAGTTGTTCTTTGCCGCGAGGAAAGATTTACTCCAAAGCCCACGCTGGGCGTCGCCGGAAGCGTCAGTGGCCGAATAGCAACGCCTTTTAGGGGGTTCGGCGGCGGTTGCAGGTGATTGCAAGGATGGGGACGAAAGCCTGTTTGGGTGCAACCTAGGCAGATGAAGGTTCTGTGAAAAATGCAAGCGTAGCTTGCGGAGCGTTTGAATCAACTGGCAGGATCGCTTAGGATATCGGCCAAGGAAGGCGGCCATTTCCTGCTCATTCACGCCTTAGAGACCGAATCATGTTGAAAAGACTACTTGCTGCTGGATTGTTGAGCGTTTTTGGATGCGGTTTCGCCCGGGCTGATTTGATTACAACGTTCGACTTCCTTGATGGGCGCTGGGCAAGCGTGTTGACCGCTTCGGGTGGGAACAATGATTCGACGGTGACGTCATCGGCAATCACGGTTGCGAAATCGGGTAGTACGGGTGGTGTCAGGGTTGCCGTTAACCTGACGGGATCGATTTCGACGGTTGGGTTCGAGAATATCAGGCTTGAGTTCTTCGGCAATGCAAATGGGACAGCGGAATTCGAATGGAACGGTAACCTCACGGGTGCGGTTGCGAGCACAGATGGGTTTCGAATCATTGGGTCGGGAGTCGAAATCAATGCGAATGCTTTGAATGACATATCTGGTACGGCTGCTGAAACAGACATTGATTCGGGGAGCGTGTTTATGTCGGGTGGCAACTTGAGTGGAAGTTTTGTCTTCCTACCGTCCGCGAACAATGGATCGATCTCGGATCTGTCGATCATTCTTCAAAGTAACGCGGGCACGGAAACGCTCGCTCTTTCGAATTTCCAACTTTTTGGTGATGTCGTTGCCGTTCCCGAGGCTTCCACTTTCGCTCTTGGGCTCGCCGCCGCCGCGGGCGGGTTCGTTCGGCTTCGTCGTCGTCGGAAGTAGCGAAGCGAGACCACAGTAACGGTTGCTTTTTTTTGCTGGCGGGCATCCATTTGGGCCCCCAGTTCCTTGTTTGCGGATCGAACTTCAAGGCGGTTCGGCGCCCTATCGTGGCGTGCCAGGGACACTTCGTGCGGGACGACAATTTGGTTTTCTGGTGCGACTCGGTCTGAGTCTTCGTATAGCCTTTGGCGGGACGAACGGATAGACTCGGGTTCCCTTCAACGGGGGACCTAAGTATTTCATGGACGACGGCGGGGCACGGGGTCGATGCGTAAATCTCGACGAAATTTCTTGCAGGCTGGCCTGAAGTCGACGGCGGGGGCTGGCGTCATTCTGGGGACGGCGCCGTACGGTTTTGCGGTTCAGCGACGGACGATCCGGGTTCTTGGTACTCATGTCACCCTTCAAGAAAAGCTGCGTGTGCAAGCCGAGAAGGATCTTGGGCTGAACATAGAATTCCAGCCCGGTGGCAGCGCCAGCGTCATGCACCAGGCGTCGACACGCCCCGGGTCCTTCGATCTGTACGAGCAGTGGTCCAATAGCATTCGCGTGCTCTGGCAAGCCGGCGCGATCCAGCCCATCGAAACGGGTCGGCTGCAACATTGGGGTGAGATCAACAATCTGACGAAAACCGGATTGCTGACTCCCGACGCCAGGCGAGGTGCCGGTGATGCTCCCAACAAACTGCTTTTCGTCCAGCCCGACGGCACGTTGGGAAGCGAGACCGCGGATCAAATCAGCTTCCTGCCCTACGTACACAACGTCGACTCGTTCGGTTACGACGCAAACGTTGTCGATCGAGGCATTCCTTACGAAACGGAAAGCTGGGGATGGTTGTTGGACGAACGATGGAAAGGGCGGGTCGCATTGGTCAACGAACCCACGATCGGCTTGTTCGATGCCGCCTTGGCGGCCCAGTCGCTCGGTCTGGTCCAGTTCGACGACATCGGTGACATGACGAAACCGGAAATCGACGCGCTCTTTCGGGTGCTGGTTCGGTTGCGTCGCGAGGGGCACTTTCGCGGCGTTTGGGGCAGCGTGCCCCAGTCGGTCGAGCTGATGCAGCGCGGTGAAGTCGCCATCGAAAGCATGTTTTCGCCAGCTGTGTTTTCCCTTCGCGGTCAAAACGTTGATTGCGTTTACGCTTCACCGAAAGAGGGCTACCGCGCGTGGCACGGCGTGATGTGCTTGTCTTCGATGACGTCCGGCGGCACCAAGGATGCCGCCTATGACTTCATGAATTGGTGGTTGTCGGGGTGGCCGGGTGCGTTCATCGCACGCCAGGGGTACTACATTTCCAACCCCGCACGATCCCGCGAATTTCTGAGCCAAGACGAATGGGATTTCTGGTATGAAGGTAAGCCGGCGAGGAAGGATTTGACGGGCACCGACGATCGCGTTGTCGTCAAAAAAGGGGAAATCCGCGATGGCGGTTCCTACGAGAAGCGATTTTCAAATATCGCCGTTTGGAACACCGTCATGGACACCTACGAACACACTTTGGGTGCTTGGCATGACTTCCTTTCCGCGGTTTAACCTCGTGCATTTGAATTTAGCGAACGGCAATCCAACAAACGGCGTTCCGCGTTTCGCTTGTCTTGCCTTGGCCGGTTTGCGAGTGCGGCACAGTCGCCGTTGCAACACGCGACCGTTCGACACAACATCGGATCCGTCACGTACGGGCGAAGATTCCCAAAGGTTGCGTCGTTCGTGAACCGGCTTTCCATCAAATCGAAGATCTACCTCGGCACGACTGCGATTGTCGCGTTGTTGATTCTTAACGGGTTGATCGTTTACGTCGGGCACACCAGTCTGAGCAAGAATGTCTCGCTCATGCGTCAAACGCATCAAGCCAGCACTTCGTTGTTGGCAATCGATCGTGACGTTCAAGAGTTGCGATTTCGCGTCGATCGATTTGTTACGTCGGGGCATCGATCGTTAGTGGAAGAGGTCAAAAACATTCACTCGCGATTGGGAACGCGAATCGCGGAGGTCCGTGCGAATGCATCGGCAACCGACATTGATCAAACCTGTCTGCGAATTCAGGGGCATCTCGATGAGTACTTGCGTCTGTTCGACACCGTTGTCCAGGAACGCCAGTTGAGCAAAGACTTGGTGGAGAACGACTTGCCGTTGGTCGCGGCCCAAGTCGATCGTGCGTTCGAATCACTTTCATCGAGTCTAGCCCCTGACGCATCTGCACCGTTGGTTTCGCTCGCGCAATCCAGTTCTCGATTTTCAAAGGCCGAGAAATTGGTGCTGCGTTATTTCGAGAATCCCGACGGCAAGATGGTTGCTTCTGCCGTTGCAACGCTCGAAGAAGCCCGGGCAGATCTTGCTTCGATCAGTCAGACGAGTGGACCGAAAAAGCAACTGTTGGCGGACTTGCGGGATTTCGAACGGATCGCACTGCGAGCTGTCCAGGCGACTCGCGGTTACTTGATGCTTCGCAATGTCTTGATGGCGGCCGAAGCATCCGAGATCTCGTATCTGTCGCGATCCTTGCGTGCGACGGCGGAAATTCGCCAACAGCAAATTGCCCAGCAGGTTGAACAGACGGGCCGACGCGTCAACGCGATCACGGCGCTTTCGGTCTTATTCGCCGGAGCGGTTGCCATCTTGATCGGCGGGAAATTGGCGGGGTCGGTGCTCTCGCCCATATCGGCGCTCACAAATACATTCAACCGACTGTCGGCGCGTGAGTCACTGGATTCGTTTCCAGGTGCCCAGCGCAATGACGAGATCGGGCAAATGGCGCAGGCGGCTCGCGTTTTCAGTGACCAAAATCAGCAGACGCGAGAGCTGCTTGCCGACGCCGAACGTCTGAACAATACGCTCCAGCAACAGACACGAAAGTTGACGTCGATCAATGACGAGTTAGACAACTTCGCCTATATCGCATCGCACGATTTGAAGTCGCCCCTACGTGCCATTCGCCAGCTGGCCACTTGGGTTCACGAAGATTCGGCCGAACAGTTGACGCCTGAAACGGAGGGGCACCTCCATCAGCTGAACGAGAGGGCGTGCCGGATGGAGCGGTTGCTTGACGACTTACTCGCCTTTTCGAGGGTGGGTCGTTTGAACGCGGCACTTCATCATGTGGATATCGACCCATTGCTTCGCGACACACTCTTGATCATCGATAACCCAAAGCAAGTTGCGGTGACATGGCAGTCTGATATGCCTTCGTTTGCGACGGCACGAACACCGTTGGAGCAGGTCTTTTTGAATTTGATCGGCAACGCGATCAAGCACAACCATCGTGCCAAGGGCGGCAAGGTTCACATCGAGTGTACCGAAGTCGGCGAACACTATTGTTTTTCCGTTCGTGACAACGGGCCCGGGATCGATCCGGAACAGCACGATCGGGCGTTCCAGATGTACCAGCGCGTTGGCGATCCCAGCATCGACGGCAGCGGAATGGGACTTGCCATCGTCAAGAAGCAGATCGAGCACTTTGGTGGTACAATCGAAATTCGGTCGGAAGTCGGCGAAGGCGCCGTATTCTCGTTCACTTGGCCGATTGTCATAACGCAGCACGAAAAGGAAAGCCATCGTGGTTAGTCTCCCTCCGATCGTCATGGTCGTCGAAGATGATTTCGTCGATGTGGAGCTGGTCAAGCGAGGTATCCGAGCAAGGAAGCTAAACTACGGTTTGCTCACTTCAAGCGATGGAAACCAGGCGCTCGAAATGTTGCGAAGCGATAAGCTGACGCATGAAGAACGCGAAAGGCTGATCGTCTTCTTGGACATCAATATGCCCGGAATGAATGGGCATCAATTCCTGACCAAGTTGCGAGAAGATCCGAACCTTCGCCGAACCATCGTCTTCGTTTTGACCACGTCGGATCACCCGCGCGACAAGCAGATGGCTTACGACAACAACGTCGCGGGCTACTTTGTGAAGTCGAATTTAGAAGGGCTTCTTGATACCGTCGCCGTCTACGTCGAAAACGTCGAGTTTCCGCCCGTCTTGCCCTGACGGTTCAGACGCTTCGGCACTGAGCTAGCGAGAACGAGTTTCGTATGAGCGTGGGACGAAATCGATGCCAATCGACCAAGGTTGCCAGAAGCATCTACGGTTCGGGTTCGAAGGGGATAAAGTCCGCTGCGGGAACCGCGTTGTTGACCATGTTTAGTGATGCCTTCGTTTTGGCATCGATATCGGAAACTAGGTCTCGCTGAATCTGGCTGAGTTCCGTCTTCTGAAGCTCAATGATCTTTTCGGAGACGCCGAAATTGAGCTCACGAACACCTTCGGCCATTTCGGCTAACCGTTCTTGCAACGCTTCGTCGGACTCACTGGCCGTCTTTCCGATCTGACACTGTTTTCGCTTGATCGCATGGCGGACCGCGCGAACGAGTCGTTGGGGTTGCAGATCGTTTTTGCAAAGAAACTCCTGCGCACCCAATTCGATTCCTCGTAGCGCCATTTCGTCATCGTCATGGCCGGTCAACACGATCACGGGCGTGTCCGATGCGCGAGCCATCAGTTTTTCAAGACCTTTTAAGCCAACACTGTCGGGCAACCCAAGGTCCAGCAGGATCACGTGGAAACGCCCTTCCTTTTGGGCCTGGATCGCGTCGGAGAAACGCGTAACGTGCGTCAACTCAAAGGTGGTGGGAGGGAATTTGGCGAATGCCCGCTTCACCGCATCCACATCGTGTACGTCATCTTCTACCAGCAAAACGCCAATACTCATGCCCCAACAGCCTATTGATCGAGATCGGAACCGGCTATCGAATTTGCCGGACCCTTGACTTCGTACGCAATGTTATCTGTTGGTTCTGTACATAAATCAAGGAGCGCTGGGAGTTGGGGCATCGGGAGTGAGGCGATATCCGCAACGAATGACGGGCGTTTCCAGCAACTCCATCCGCCAATAGGCGGGTAAAAACGGTCGGAATCAATCCTTGGAATTCGCCCCCCGGTGAAAAGCAAGCTTCCATGTCCAGTAAGAAAGGCTGGCGATTATTCGCCGCCAAAGAGCCACGCGGGGGCCGGATTTATTCTCGATAAACCGGATGGTATCCGTCGTAATACGGCGGGACCACAAAGGGCGAATTGGGGCTGGTCGGATAGGGATTGAAAGGACTTGCTCCCCTGGCCGGATAGCCAGTTTGGCCATGAACGCCCGGTTGGTATCCCAGGTTGCCACCGTAGCCTACGACGGGTTGTCCATAGCCGGGGTAGACGCCGCCGAGGCCCAGATTCAAACCCGCGTAGGGAGGGCCCCAATTTTGATACGGCGCGCTGAACGGTCGATTTGGGAAGTTCCATTCGCCGTAGGGGCGAACCGGATCGCCCCACGTTTCGACGCGATGGTAGTTGTCGGCCGATTGGCCGTAGGCGATGGAGCTTCGTGTGTGCGTGTAACCGCTGCTGCGAAAGTTTGAAACCGCCGGCGCCGCCGGCGATGCGACTTGAGCGTATTGGGCGACGCGCGCACCGGTCATCGGATCGTGTGTGTACGTGCTGGCGCGGGTCAACCAATCGGATCCGTGAACGTTTGCGGTCCCGGCACCCATCGCAAGTACGAGGCACAATGCATTGAACCGAACGGCAAACCCGACGGCGAACCGGACGGGCGCTAACCTGAAAAACGGCGAAGACGAGACGAGTGTTTGCATGAACGCCAACGTAGTTCGCGTTTCGGCGTCGAGCGCTGGGTTGGCAACTTTTTTCCTTGGCGAGGTCGATTCGACTCCCTCCGATCCTTACAACCGTCTCAATCCGTCTTCGGTCATGGGGTTGGGGATCTCGACATCGACTTGATCGATTCGGGCAAGGGTTTCGGCGTCAAGGATCAAGTCCTTGGCCGCGAGCGATTGATCCAGTTGCTCGATCGATGTCGCACCCACCAGCGTCGACGCAACGAAGTCATGTTGTCGGCTCCACGCGACCGCCAACGCAGTGACCGTGACGCCGATCGAGCTTGCGATTTCCGCCATTCGACGAGTCGTTTCAACGGTGCGATCGTTCACGAATCGACTGGCCATTTTCTTCTGCCGTTCGTTTCCTTCGACAATGTAAGCCGAAAAGCGGGCTCCGGTGGGCGGGCCGTTTTCGTATTTTCCGGTCAACACGCCGCCACCCAAAGGCGAGTACGGCAACAGACTGACGTTCTCGCGTCGGCACACTTGCGCTAGTTCGTTCTCGCAGCGACGGTTGATCAGGCTGAAATTGTTCTGGACCGACTGAAAACGATCGACGTCGTAGGTGTCGGCGGCCCACAAGCTTTTCATCAATCCCCAACTCGTTTCGTTGCTGCAGCCGATCACGCGAACTTTTCCTTCGTCACGAAGTTCGCTTAGAACGCCGAGGACTTCTTCATACGGAAGCCCGTGGTCAGGCCAATGCGTTTGATACAAATCGATGTAGTCGGTCCCCAGTCGGCGCAGCGAATCTTCGCACGCGGCGACGATTTGTCGGCGATCCAGTGCCGTTTTTCCGTGGCGGACCGGCGGCGTGAACCATCCGTGACCGGGGCCAGTCACCTTGGTCGCGATGATGACCGTTTCGCGAGGTTTCGTTTTTAACCAGCGGCCCAGGATCGTTTCGGTATCGCCGAACGTTTCTTCTTGCGGCGGTACGGGGTAGATTTCCGCAGCGTCGAAAAAGTCGATGCCGGCCTCGTACGCGTGATCGCAAATCGCATGGCTTGTCGATTCATTGCATTGTGAACCGAATGTCATGGTCCCCATGCCGATGTCCGATACCACCACTCCGCTGGTGCCAAGTCTTCGTCGCTGCATTGAATCGATTTTTGGGGCTAGGGATCGTGGGAAATTGCCGATCGCACGAAATACGGCTGCTAAGGCGTGTCAGTGATCTCGTCGCGGTTAGAATAGGATACGGGTCCAGCAAATGAACGAAAACCGTAGGTAATATGGTTGCACAGCGACACGAAGAGATCCGCAGTCATACGCAGCGACCCACCTTGATCCGTT
Organism: Rubripirellula tenax; assembly: GCF_007860125.1. NCBI lineage: Bacteria > Pseudomonadati > Planctomycetota > Planctomycetia > Pirellulales > Pirellulaceae > Rubripirellula > Rubripirellula tenax. The sequence continues at coordinate 477,406 of NZ_SJPW01000007.1, read as the reverse complement.
TCCCTCCCCGCCTTGATCTACCCACCTGATGAAACCAATCTTTTTGCGCACCTCGGTTGTGCTAGTTGCCACAGCCTTCTTTGCAGCTTCGTTTGTCGGTTCCCGCGTCGTCGCGGACGAGCCATCCGAGCGATACGAATTTGGTCCCGATTCAAAGCCTTCGGACGAAGTTCCGCACGGCAAAATCACTCAGCATACGTTCATCAACAGCAGCGTGTTCCCGGGCACCAGTCGCCGATACTCGGTCTATGTTCCGGCCCAATACGATGGGTCGAAGCCGGCGGCGCTGATGGTGTTTCAGGACGGTCACGCGTTCGAGAGCGTCCATGGCGAATTTCGGTTGCCCGTCGTATTCGACAATCTGATCGCCAAGGGAGACATGCCGGTCACGATCGCTGTGATGGTGGATCCCGGCCACAAGGGTGAACTGCCGGAGAAACGGGGCTGGCAACCGGCACCGTCCAACCGCAGTGTCGAGTACGACAGCGTCAGCGGAGACTATGCCGAGTTTCTGATGAAGGACCTGTTGCCGGAAGTCGAGAAGGATTATCGCATTACAAAAAACCCGGAAATGCGAGCCGTGTGCGGCAACAGCAGCGGTGGGATCTGTGCGTTTTCGGTGGCTTGGTATCGGCCCGATGCGTTTCGCAAAGTGCTTTCGCATATCGGCAGCTTCACCAACATCCGTGGCGGCCACGATTACCAGGCGCAAATTCGAAAGACGCCGAACAAGCCGATCCGCATTTTGCTGCAAGACGGCTCCGGTGACTTGGACAACGAGCACGGCAACTGGCCGTTGGCGAACCAACAGATGGCCAAATCACTGGCGTTTAAAAATTACGACTATAAGTTCGTATACGGCACCGGTGCCCACAACGGCAATCACGGCGGCGCGATTTTTCCCGATTCACTGCGCTGGCTTTGGCGCGGTTGGAAGGACGAATCGCTTTAATGCCTGACTCTAGCTACTCCACCGACGTTGCCTTCGCCGTCCCTTACGTGCATCGGTTGCGGGTGACGGACGATGTCGCCGGGAATGACTTTCCGGCGCTTTTGGAATTGTTGCAAACCGAGGCGGCGGCGCGCGCGCGAGTTTTGTTGGTCGGTGAGTCTTCACTTGCCAGTCATGTGAATCGGTTAGCAGTGCGATTGTCCAGCGAAGCGTCCGTCGAGATGGTCGCGGATCCGACGATCGTCGGTGGTGGCGAATCGATCAAGAACGGCGAAACGGTGCTGAGGAAATTACTGGACCAAGTCAATGATTTCGGTTTGGATCGACGCAGCTACATCGTTGCCGTCGGCGGCGGTGCGATGCTGGATGCGATCGGGTTTGCTGCCGCGATCGCCCACCGCGGCATTCGGTTGATCCGTTTGCCTTCGACGGTGTTGGCCCAGGCCGACTCGGGAGTGGGCGTCAAGAATGCGATCAACTACTTCGACAAGAAAAATTGGATCGGAACGTTTGCGGTACCGTGGGCGGTCATCAATGACACTTCGTTGTTGTTGACGTTACCGGATCGCGATTTTCACAGTGGATTCAGTGAAGCGGTGAAGGTGTCGTTGTTGAAAGATCGTGGCCAGTTTCTTTGGCTCTGTGATCATGCCGAAGCGATCCGCCAGCGAAAGATGCCGATCGCCAAGTCGGCGATTCATCAATCGTGTTTATCTCACCTGCGACACATCACCGAAGGCGGTGATCCGTTCGAGATGCTCGAGGCCCGACCGTTGGACTTCGGCCACTGGTCGGCGCACCGACTGGAACCGTTGACGGGTTACGCGATACGTCACGGCGAAGCGGTCGCGATCGGCGTTGCGATCGACTGTATCTATTCGTCGTTGAAGTTCGGTTTTCCCGGCGACGACGTGGATCGTGTGATCGATTGTCTGGTGGGGTTGGGAATGAAGTTGTGGCATGAATCGATCGAGCCGATCGATCGACTGCTGCAGGGACTTGAAGAGTTCCGGCAACACTTGGGCGGTCGCCTGACGATCACAATGTTGCGAGGTATCGGTGACCCGATCCATGTTCACGAAATCGATGGCGGGGCAATGAAAGCTGCGATCCAAGCGTTGAAATCGAGACGCTAGCGGGCTGCCAACGGGCTACCCTGCGAGTCACCCTATCCGTCACCCTACGTGGCCCCGCGACGCCGCTCGCGGGGATCGAACTGCAAAGCAGTTCGGGAACCTGGTGCGATGTGCCGGCGAGAAAAAAGTGTCCGCCCCCTTTTGCCGGGAACCAGCCCTTCGGGTGCTTCGCACAAAAGGGGTCGGACACTTATTTTCCGCTCATTGCTCACTCGGCGGCGACGTTGACGAAGACTTTCAGTGCGTCGGGGTCTTCGACCAACAATCGCATCATCTCGGCGTATCCATCGAGGCCATCGACCGGATGGGTCAAAATTCGCTCGAGAACGCCCGGGTACATCATGTCACCGAGTGCCAGGTCTTTGATTCCCATTTCGAAGTGGGTTCGGTTCGCGTTCACGCTGCCGAGTAGCAATTTGTTGCCCAGTACCCAATTCAAGTTGATGTTGTCGGATGGGACTTCCGAAACTTTGGTGCCGCCGGTGATTCCGGTCCAGACGACAACGCCGTTGTGTCCGACGTGTTCCATCGCTTCGAAAGCCAATCGACTGCTGCCGGTTGCATCGACGATCAAATCGGGGCGTCCAGTTTTCTTGACCAGTTCGGACAGCGGCGTCTGCTTGGTGCTGACGTAGGTCGCTTCCAGTCCTTCGACGATTTCCGACTTCAGGTGGGGTCCTTCGCCGCGGGCAATGGTAAAGACCTCGATGCCTTGCAGTTTCAGCACCAACGTGGCGAGCAACCCAATCTGGCCGGCACCCAAAACATACGCCAACTGTGGACGCCAGACCTTCATCCGCCGCTGAGCCTCGTAGGCTTGGTAGATCGCTTTGGCGGCACAGCTCATCGGTTCCATTAAAACGTGCAAGTGCTTCAGCCCGGCCGGGACGCGAACGATGTACTCCTCTTCGTCAACGAAGTATTCGGTTAGGAAACCGTGACGAAGATTGATCCCCCGTTCAAAGTAGGTCTCCTCGCTGGTCATATCGTTGGTGCCGATCTTGTCATAGATCGAGCCTCCCGGTCGGCGGACGGTCGCCGTGACGAAATCGCCCGGTTTCACTCGCTTGACGTTCGGCCCGACGGCTTCAACGACTCCAAAACACTCGTGGCCGATCACCAAATGCTTGTCGCCTTCGGGTGCGTTGCCATACAGCGCCTCGTTGATTTCTCGGTCCGTCGCGTCCACACCCACCTTCAACACGCGAACGAGGACCCCCAGCCCGCCGTCGATTTGGTCGAGCGTGGGCTTTTGGATGTCCGTCAGGTGGACGCTATTGGGTGTACCGGGGGTAACCGCGACGGCTTTCATTGCAGACTCAGGGCGACTTGAGAGGTGGGGTGTTAAGAATTGCCATGGAAGGCAGTTTTGAACAGCTTCGCACGAATATTATCAGGCCAGGAAAGGATGCGTGAGAGGGGGAGCATGTCGCACCCTTGGGCCGGTAGGCGTCCGAAACTCGGTTTTTGGGCGACTTTCCGGACCGCAAAATGGTGAAAAGGGAAGACAAACGAGCGGTGTGGTCTTAATTTTCGCTACGCAGGTTGTCAAAAATGCAAAAGCGCGTAACAGTACGGTCATCTTTGCTATCCATTTCGCGGGCTCCTGCATGACCTCGACCAACTTCCCTGCCGACGAATTGCGATCCGTTGATCGGAAGTTGTTGATGGCGATGCGCAGCGGCGAAGCGTATGCGATCGGCGAATTGACCGACGAATTGGGCGTCACAGCAACCGCCATACGTCAGCGGATCGAACGACTTCTCGAGACGGGATTGATCGATCGTGAGAAAATGGTTGCCGGTCGTGGTCGCCCGACGTTCCAGTACCATTTGACAGTTGCTGGTCACCGCGCCGCGGGAGCCAACTCGGCCGAGCTGGCGGACGCGATGTGGCAAGAGATTTTAGCGATACCCGATTTAGAAATTCGAAAGACGTTGATCAGTCGCGTTGCCTCGCGGTTGGGTCAACAGTTTGCCGCTGAGATGGCGACGAACAACCCGGACGGTTCGCTCGAGAGCCGATTCGAGACGTTGTCAGAAATCATGTCTGCCCGGCACATGTCCGCATGTGTTTCGCACAGTGGCGACTTGCCGGTCTTAGATATTGGATCTTGTCCGTATCCATCAATGACGGACGCTTCGGAAGACCGCGCGATGTGCCGGTTAGAAGAAGAGATGATTTCCGAAGCACTCGGTACGCCGGTGCATCTGAGTAGTTGTCGATTGGATGGCGATTCCTGCTGTCAATTTTCGGCAGCCTCGATCGAAGCCAATCAAGAAAATTAGCCAACCACCTGTTTCACTCTTTGCAAGATAGTTGTTCACGATGACTCACGTTCTAAAAATCGAAGACCTGCACGTTTCCGTTGGTGACAAGCCGATTCTTCGCGGCGTCAATTTGACGATCAACCACGGCGAGACTCACGCGTTGATGGGCCCCAACGGCAGCGGCAAGAGCACGCTCGGTTTGGCGATCATGGGCCATCCCGGCTACACAATCACAGGTGGCAGCATCACCCTTGATGGCGAAGACGTTTTGGAGATGGGGCCCGACGTTCGGGCACGCAAGGGGATTTTCATGGCGTTCCAACGTCCGATGGCGATCCCCGGCGTGAAGATGGCGGACTTTCTGCGTCATGCGACGACCAATGTTCGGCGGCCGGATCGCAAGGAAGGCGAAGAGCTGATTCCGATGCGCGAGTTCCGCAAAGAACTGAAAGAAAAGATGGCCCACTTGAAGATGGACGTCGAGTTCGCCCGACGCTACGTCAACGATGGTTTTTCGGGTGGCGAGATGAAGCGGGCCGAAATTTTGCAACTGGCGATGCTGCAGCCGAAGTTCGCGATTTTGGATGAAACCGACTCGGGCTTGGATGCTGACGCGGTTCGCTTGGCTAGCGAGTCGATCGCTGACATCGGGCATCAAAAGATGGGCCTGCTGATCATCACCCACCACGACAAGTTGCTGGAACACAATCCGCCAGAGTTCACGCACGTCATGTTGGGCGGACGCTTGGTCGAAACGGGCGGAAAAGAACTGGCCGAGGAATTGCACGAGAAAGGTTACGACCGAATTCGCAAAGCGTACCCCGACGCCGAAGCGGCCAACCAAGAAATGTTGGCCGAAGAAGCAGCAGTTTAAAACAATGTCGCACGGCGATTTTTGCCGTGGATCTCGGTGTCATTCACCGAACGCATCTGAACATACTCACTAGGAATACGACATGGCTACGGACATCACCGAAAGCGAAGCCGATCAAGTCGGCGAAATCAATAAGTACAACTTCCGCACCGAAACCACCGGTGTCTTCAAGGCCAAGAAAGGCTTGAGCGAAGAAGTCGTCAACCAAATCTCGGACATCAAGAATGAACCGGATTGGATGCGTCAGTACCGTTTGGAATCGCTGAAGATTTTCAACGAGCGTGCGATGCCGATGTGGGGCGGCGCGATCGATATTGATTTCCAAGACATCTATTACTATTTGAAGCCGACCGCGGGTCAAGGCAAGTCGTGGGACGATGTTCCGCAAGAGATCAAGGACACGTTCGAGAAGCTTGGTATCCCCGAAGCTGAACGAAAGTTTTTGTCGGGTGTCAAAGCACAATTCGAAAGCGAAGTGATCTACGGTTCGCTCGAAGAAGACTTGGCAAAGCAGGGCGTGCTGTTCACCGATACGGATACGGCCGTTCGAGAACACCCGGAAATGTTGCGAGAGTACTTCGGTAAGATCATCCCCAACAACGACAACAAGTTCGCGGCACTCAACAGCGCCGTGTGGTCGGGCGGTTCATTCATCTATGTGCCCAAGGGCGTTCACATCGATTTCCCGCTTCAAGCATATTTTCGCATCAATGCGGAAAGCATGGGGCAATTCGAGCGGACGTTGATCATCGTCGACGAGGGTGCCAGCGTTCACTATGTCGAAGGCTGCACGGCCCCGATGTACACGACCGAATCGCTTCACAGCGCGGTGGTCGAAGTTGTGGTGAAACGCAACGCCCGTTGCCGTTACACGACGATTCAAAACTGGGCCAACAATATCTACAACCTGGTCACCAAGCGTGCTTACGCTTACGGCGATGCGACGATGGAATGGGTCGACGGCAACTTGGGCAGCAAGTTGACGATGAAATATCCGGCGGTCCACATGATGGAACCCGGGGCTCGTGGAGAGATTCTTTCGATCGCGTTTTCGAGCGCCGGCCAGCACCAGGACGCCGGTGCCAAACTGGTTCACGCGGCACCGAATACGACCGGTCAGATCATTTCAAAGAGTATCAGCAAGAACGGCGGCCGCAGTAGCTACCGCGGGCTGGTCAAGGTCGAACCGGGGGCTCACAACAGCAAGAATAATGTCGTCTGTGACGCGTTGATTCTGGATCCGGAAAGCCGCAGCGATACGTATCCCTACATCGAAATCGCGGAACAGGATGTGCAGATCGGTCACGAGGCGAGCGTGTCGCGTATCGGTGAAGAGCAAATGTTCTATCTGCTCAGCCGCGGTCTGACCGAACAAGAGGCCAGCACGATGATCGTTAACGGATTCATCGAGCCACTGGTCAAGGAATTGCCGATGGAATATGCCGTCGAAATGAATCGCTTGATCCAGCTGCAAATGGAAGGCAGCGTTGGCTAGCCGTATGCCGGCATCGTCTTTGTCGGCATGCATGGCAACGTTCCGCTCTTGAAAACAACTCCCCGATAAATATTCCCGATGACTGCCACTACAGAGTTAAGTTTTGACACCGCTGGATTTGATTCCTTTCTCGAATCACGCAGCGAACCCGATTGGTTGACCGATATGCGCCGCGAAGCGTGGCAACACGCGGATGCGATGCAGTGGCCCGAGCGGCGAGCCGAAGAGTGGATCCGCACGGACATTCGAGCTTTCCAGATCAAGAAGTTCTCGGCACCCAACGCGGCGGCGAAAGTCGCTTCGGTTGATACCGGGGCGGTTCACCAGTTGATCGAAGGCGTCGAACTGGGCGGATCGATTGAAACGGTCGATAGCTGCATCACAGCCGAAAATCTTGATCCGGCTTTGGCGGCCAAGGGTGTTGTCTTTGGCAGTCTTGAACGGATCGCCGCTGAGCACCCCGATCTGGTTCGTAAGTATCTGTTCACCGCATTCGACCCTGACTACGACAAGTTTGCGGCGGTGCATGCGGCGTTCTGGTCGGGCGGACAATTCCTGTACGTGCCGCGCGGCGTCGTCGTCGATCGGCCCATTCATATCGGTTCCGTCTTGACCGACGGTGGCACGGATACGACGCACACATTGATCGTTTTGGAAGACGGCGCCGAAGCAACGGTGCTGCACGAATCGAACAGCGTTTCACCAAACGCATCGGGACTGCACATCGGCAGCGTCGAACTGGTCCAAAAACCAGGCTCGCATCTGCGTTACGTCAACCTGCAAGAGTGGGGTTTGAAGACGTATCATTTCGCACATCAAAAAGCAGTCATTGATCGTGACGCGACGCTCCAATGGACGATTGCCGCGATGGGATCGGGGTTGTCCAAAGTCAACCAGTCGGTCGACTTGATCGGACGTGGCGCGAATAGCCAGGTCAATGGAGTCATGTTCACCGAAGGCCGCCAACACTTGGCCTATCACACTCAGCAGTATCACCGCGCCCCACAATGCCACAGTGACTTCCTTTACAAGGCGGCTCAGCAGGACAAGAGTCGTACCGTTTGGAAGGGCATGATCAAGGTCGACAAGATTGCTCAGCAAACCGACGGCTATCAGCGGAACGACAACCTAGTGCTCTCGCACAACTCGCGGGCCGATTCGATTCCCGGATTGGAAATCGAGGCCGACGATGTTCGCTGCACCCACGGCAGCACGACCGCTCAAGTGGACGCGGAACAAATCTTTTACGCTCGTTGTCGTGGCTTCACCCAAAAAGAGGCGACGCGAATGATTGTGATCGGCTTCTTCCAACAGATCTTTGATCGGATCTCGATTGAAAGCGTCCGCAACGCACTCGGCGATGCGATCGCGCGGCAAGTGCGCGAGTACGAGTGATTTTTTCCCACCCATTATTTTTGCAAAGCGATAACCGGAGACACCCATGGCACTTGCCGAAGACAAGGTTCGCGAAGCCTTAAAACAAGTCATCGACCCCGAGCTTTACGTCAACATTGTTGACCTGGGTTTGGTGTATGTCATCAGCGTGGGCGATGAAAACGAAGAAGGTCGTCACGATGTCAAAGTCGAAATGACGATGACCAGCCCGATGTGCCCTGCCGGCCCCCAGTTGGTCGCCGGTGTCAAAGGCGCCGCCGAAGGCATGGATGAAGTCGAATCGTGCGAAGTCAAAGTGGTGATGGAGCCGCCTTGGAGCCAGGACATGATGACGGACGACGCGCGGGACCATCTCGGAATTTTCTAACGTCGAACAATGCACTGCGGCAGTGCATTCGCAGCGAGTCCCCGCCCGGTCGGCAATTCGGTATCATGGTGGCGAACCGTGCGGTTGCCGGTTTTTTATTTCCGCGTGGGCAATACGGATGCGAATTTTCGTCGGCGAGTATGTTTGTGGTGGCGGATTGGCTAACGAGTCCGTCGATCAAATCCCTGCGAGTTTGCGACAGGAAGGCGCCGCGATGCTTAGCGCGGTCGCGTCGGATCTGACCGACGTTGCCGAGACTGTGGTGCCGTTGGATGCGCGGTTCGAATCGCTGCCCATCCGATCGACGCACAAGATTCTCATCGATCCATCTGTCCCGTTTTGGAATCAGTGGACCGAGGCTGCGAAAACCTGCGACGCGGCCATCGTCGTTGCTCCCGAGAGTGATGGCATTCTGGCGAAGGCTGTCGCCATTCTTCGCGCCGGTGGCGTCGACGTGATTGCCGGCAGCGGCGACTTTCTGCGAGTCGCCAGCGACAAGTATTTGACGGCAAAGTGCTTGATCGGGGCCGGAGTGATGCACCCGATTTATATGACCGTGAAAGATCGCAAGTTCTACGACGAGCTTCGCACGCATGAACATTTTGTCGTCAAGCCTCGCGATGGTTGCGGGACCAAAGAGCTAAAGAGATTCGATTCGCTAGACGATGCCTGCAACGGCCTTGGAGATCACGAGTTGCTGCAAGCGTGGATGCCTGGCCGGGCGGCTTCCATTGCGATGGTTGCCTCAGCAAAGCATTCGGTATTCATGCCCGCCGTTTCTCAGCAGCTGTGCGATTTGACTTGTGAGTACGCCGGAGGACAGGGGCCGCTCGATGATGACGCCCAGCGTCGTGCCGCCGCTCTGGCCCAGCGAGCGATCGCAGCGTTGCCGCCGACCGTTCGCGGGTTTGTCGGCTTGGACTTGTTGCTGGGCGAACGGCCGAGCGAAGACTACGTGATCGAAATCAATCCGCGCTTGACGACTTCCTATGTTGGAATTCGACGGATGATTCACGGCAATGTGGCGGCAAGGTTGTTCGATCTCGAATCGGGGCCTGTGTCTTGCAGTGCGTCGGTCGAGGCGGTTCGGTGGACACCCGATGGACACGTGTGGGTCGATGGCGGTGCCATCGAATCGGCGAGTTAGCGAGCTGACTATGATGCCCACGCGACCCGTTATCGGGATCGACATTGGCGGTGCCAATCTGAAGTATTGCGTCACCGACGGATCCGTCTTGTCGCGGCCGTTTGAAATGTGGAAACGATCGGGCGAGCTTGCCGCTACGCTGCTTGCGGATCTGATCGGATTGTCGTCGGCATCCTCGCCACCCTATGCAATCGCTATCACGATGACGGGTGAATTGGCGGATTGCTTTGATGATCGTGAAGCGGGCGTGCGGTTCATCGTCGATGCGGCCGTCCAAGCGGGGCGGCAAGTCAATCGAAAGATGCAGGGCGTTGCGCCGGCGATGCGTTTCTATGGCGTGGACGGTGCGTTTCACCCTGCGGACAAAGCGGGTGCGAATTTCGAAACGATCGCGGCTGCGAACTGGCATGCGTTGGCGTCGTGGGTGGCCCAAGCAGTCGTTGATCGCGGAACATTGATCGACATTGGGTCAACGACGACCGATATCATTCGTTTGTCGCGCGGTAGAGTTGCGACATCGGCAATGACGGACCATCAACGGTTGGTCGAACAGTCGTTGGTCTACATCGGATGCCGGCGAACGCCCGTTTGTGGATTGGTGCGTCAGCTTTCACACGGCAACGTTGCCTGCTCAGTAATGAACGAGTGGTTTGCGACCATCGACGATGCGAGAATATTGTTGGGTATAGAACACGAGCGTGAAGATGAAATCGACACCGCGGATGGCCAGCCTAGAACGGTCGATCGATCTATTGGTCGTATGGCCCGCATGATTGGATTGGATCGCCAGAGCGTCTCGATCGAACAGGCTCGCGATTTGGCCTATCAGGTGATCGCAGCGGCCAAACGCGAGATCCGACAAGCGTTTGAATCGATCGATGACGGCCAAGGTGTGATCGTGATCAGCGGGCACGGAAGCGACCTTTTCGACGTCCCTGCGGGTCGCGACGTGATTGATCTGCGCAGCAGGCTCAATGCCGAACAATCGCGGTGCGCGCCGGCTTGGGCAGTCGCGCAGTTGATGTCTCGAGCGATCGGGGCAGATGCGTCGGGACAGCAATCGCAATGAAAAGGCGAGTCATCAAAATCGGTGGCAGTCTGCTGTTGCGCAGCGACCTTTCGGCGTTGGTCGATCGCTGGATCGCTAGGCAATCGCCCGCCGAAAACTTGTTGATCGTTGGCGGTGGCGAATTGATCGACGCGATTCGCCGTTTGGACCATGTCCACGCGCTCAACGGCGATGATGTCCACTGGTTGTGCGTCGATTTGCTCGGCGCGACGTTCCAGATTGCTCGCAAGCTGTGGCCGTCCGCCCCATTCGTGGACGACGCTCAATCGCTGGTTCAGCGTCTAGAACACGGATTCGTGATCCAAAGGCCGACGCTCATCATGGTTTCCTGTTTTTATCGCCGCGGATGTGACACGGTGTTGCCGAACGATTGGCGAACGACGTCGGATGCGATCGCGGCCCATTTGGGGATGATGGTTGGTGCCGATGAAGTGGTGCTGCTGAAATCGTGTGCAGTGGACGCGACGGCGGGGTTGGATCGCTTGGTTGCCGATGGTGTTGTCGACGCTTCCTTGCCGTTGGTCGGCTTGTCCGACGGTGTCTTGCGCGTCGAGTCGTTGGCGACAACCTAGTTCGCCAAGCGGGCTATTCTGTTTCGTCGTCCGATTTCGCGATCAAACGGGCTCGGATCCGGTTTCCGTGTTCTTGAGGATCCCCGACGGTTTTATACAGTTCGATGGCCCCGTCGATGTTGCCCAGCCGTTCTTCAGTGCGAGCCAAATTGTAGCGTGCCGCGGGCACCCACATCGACGGTTGCGTTTCGTCAAGCACGCGGCTAGCAAACCAATTCTTCGCGGTGTCGTAGCGCGTATCGTCGTATTGGATCAAACTGATCCAATAGGTCGCCGTACGTTTGCCTTGACGCATCAGGTTTTGGACCTGTTGGACTTGGCGATCATAGAGTTCGCTGGCCGTGCCCAGTTCGCGACGAATGCCGTACGCCTTTTGAAGATCGACGTCGATTCGAAGGTCGGCGATTTCAAACTCAGGTGCGCGTTGGGCCAGATAAAGTACCCGAGCGCCCTTCGAGTCGTCTTCGGTATTTTTGTCGAACTTGCCCATCAAATGGTTCCAACGGCCCAATGACAATTGGCGAGCGCTGTCGACTTCGGATTCTAAGATCGCCCATCGAGATTGGTACCAGAACAAGAAAATGGGATCGCGCATCGCTGCGGTGGCTAAGTCGGTGGCATAGGTCTCGGCCAATACGGGGACGTCCCAAAGACGCACGCCGGAAATCCCGCTGACAGCGTCAATCGACTCGCTCATCGCTTGAACGTCGACATGGGTTACCATTCGACGATCACCGGCAAGCCCTGATTGCAACAGTTTCATGCGTGGGCTGATCGCTTCGGGGACGACGTTGAGCAGTGCGACACATTGCTGGACGTCTTCCTTCGACAGTGGATAGTCGAAGAAGCCAGGAACATTTAAACGTCTCAAGACCGACGCATCGCCTCGGGCATCGGCGAGGGTTGCTATACCGGTTTGGTTGGGGCCAGGGACGAATGTGCCAAGCTCGGGTTCGAACAAATAGATTTGTTCGCCGACTAAGACACCGATGCACCACGGGGCGAGCGTCCCGTCTTCGGTGGAAGGAATCGCCAAGACGACCGCGGGAACTCCGGCCTGTCGACAAAGCTGGACAAATACACCGGACCGTTGCAACGAATCACCCGTGCCTCGCCAAACGGTTTGGTAGTCGGTTTGGCGATATCCGGCACCTTGGAATTCCATGCCCAACGACATCGGTGGTGCGGGTGGCCCAGGATACTGGGGCACGTTCGGTTCGTACGCTACGTTTCGGACGGTCCAGTCGAACAGTCTGGTTGCGGTGCGCAACTTGTTTGCATCGGCCGATGACTTTTTCTCTAAGTCGGCAAACCAATCGAACAAGACCGGATCATCACTGGACGGATTGTTGACCCAGTCTGCAATGCGGCTGAAAAGATAACTGTCGCGAAGGTGATTGACGTCACTGCGTGTGAATGTGGTTCGGTTGACGCGGTCCTCGATCACTGCGTCGTCCAGCAAGCCTTTGATCGGCGTTAGCCACTCGGTCAAATCGGTGACCTCCAAGGCCGGCCGTTCCTCGGACCATCGATTGAGATGGTAGGCGATTTGCCGCTGGGCTTCGTCGGGATTCAGCTCGACCAATCGGCTAAGCAAACTGAATACTTCGCCGACGTGGTCCTGCTGCGTCTGGGTCTGCATGGTTACCTGTCGCTGGTTGCGAATTCGACGAACCTTTTCAGAATCATCGGCGCAGCCTGCGATCGATATGACCAGCAGAACCAGGGTCGCCGTGGTGGCGTTGTGAGTCAATCGCGAGATGCCAGCCATCGGAGCAACAAAATTCATGGACCGCACGAGAAGCTAAGTTTGTTGGAAACGGGGAGCCAAGTCTGTCGGAAACGGGGACCGTCAGACGGCGGAATCGATGTCGGTGATCGTTCGCCTGAGTGTCAACAACCGGCCGATTGTCGCTTCGAATCGATCCAATGGGATCATGTTTGCCCCGTCGCTGGGCGACGTCTCTGGCTTGGGGTGTGTTTCGAAAAACAGGGCGTCGGTACCGATTGCTACGGCCGCGCGGGCCAAAGGTTCGACCATTTCCCGGTTTCCACCCGTCGCCCCACCCAAACCGCCGGGGCGCTGGACGCTGTGAGTGGCATCAAAAACGACTGGAACCCCCAGCGACCGCATGATCGGCAACGATTGCATGTCGTTGACCAGACGACCGTAGCCAAAAAACGTGCCCCGTTCACAAAGCATGACGCCACCGCTGCCACTTCCGCGGACCTTTTCAACCACATACTGCATGTCTTCGGGCGACATGAACTGGCCTTTTTTGACGTTCATGGGTCGTCCCGTCGCTGCACAGGCTACCAATAGATCTGTTTGTCGAGCCAAAAACGCCGGCACCTGCAGAAGGTCGCAAGCCTGGCCCACGGCGAGGGCTTGGTCGGGCAGGTGAACGTCCGTTGTGGTCGGCAAACCCGATCGGCTGCCGACCTCTTCAAGCATTCGCAATCCTTTGTCGATTCCCGGGCCGCGTTTCGCCGAAAGGGACGTGCGGTTGGCCTTGTCGAACGACGCCTTGAAAACGACGTTCACGTCATCACGCGAGTTGATTTGAACCAGCACATCGGCGATCTCCATCGCCAAATCGATGGACTGAAGCACACACGGCCCGGCGATCAACAGCAGCGGTTGTCCCGGTCCGCACATGTACTTGCCGACGGATACGGGCACGATAGGCGACGCAGTTTGATTTTCGCTCATGTGTCAATCTTGGACGATCTGGCGGACCGAGGCAATTCCCCAGTCGCTGGCAACAGCAGCCGCGTTCGGCCAACCTTTGTTTCAATCTTAAGCGGAAGTCGTCCGCCGTAGTCGCCATCGACTTGGTATGCGATCCGTCCGTCCGTTGGGTTGACCGCACGGATGTCGAATTGCTTGCCGCGACAGCGAACCACATCCGAAAAGTTTAGATGGCTGCCCGTTTGAATGCCCGCCAAGTACCGAATCCCACTTGCGATCGATCGCCCCTTCAGTGCGATCAGATCCAACATCCCATCGTCGGGCACCGCATCAGGCTCGATCGACAACGACGCAGCGTATCGCGGCAAGTTGAACACCATCGCCCATCCCGCAAGAATCGGCGGCCCGTTGTCGACGCGAATTTCGATTTCCGGAAAGGTGTAGGTTCGAAGCGAGCGGATGATGGGACGGAAGTAACTGAATCGGTTGATGTGCCCGCGCCGGGTCAGGTGCATGCCACGAACGACGTCCGCGTCAAAGCCACAGGTAGCCATGATCAAAAACGGTTTGCCCGCTGCCGAGCCGACATCGATCTGCTGCGGACCTCCAAAGCGAAGCGTTTCAATCACGGCGTGGGCATCCCGCGAGTGGCCGAAGTGCCGGGCCAGCAGATTTTCCGTGCCCATCGGCATGGGGACCAAAGGTACGGTTTCGTCGATCGATTCGGCCGCCAGTGCCAGGGTACCGTCACCGCCGGCCGCCACGACGACGGGGTGGTCAAAGTGTGACACGGCTCTTTTCAGCTCATTCACCGATGCAACGGTTTGTACTGCGACTCCGATCCGGGCAAGTTCGGCCGTCAAGCGAGGCAATTCTTCACGACCGGCCCCGCTGCCAGCCTTGGGGCTGGTGAAGACGATGACGGAAGCCTGGTTTGAGCGATCGAGGCGATCCATGGAGTGCTTGTTAGACGGGGGAATATCGGGGCCGAAGGCGTGGGCTTGCCATGGTTTTATCCGAATTCGTGCGATCGGTTGGCGTCGCCGCAATTTGCGACCTAGCTTTTCCAGGTGCGGAGTCCTCGCGACGACGCCCACCGATGTGACCGTTTTTACCGGCGCAACCGGAACGTTCGACCGATTCGGGTTTCCATAGAACAAAAGAGCCTGTTGCCGTGAAGTTACTACGACGTTATTGGGGCGCATGCCTGATTTTGATGATGGTCGCGATCCACGCTGCCGTGATCGGATACGTACGTAGCCGCGTGGCACGGCTTAGCGGTATGGAATCGACAGCGATCGAAATCGGGAATTTTCGGTTTCAGAGCGTCGAAGACCTGTCGACGGTGTACCACTTTCGCTTGCACGCCGTCTTGGACCCATCAAAACTTCATCGCGGCAAAGAGCGCGTAACGCAAATGCAGATGGAGATCCGCGAAGCATCCGAACAACTGCTTCGCCAAGCCGACGCACAGTGGCTGGATGACCCGGCGCAGGCCCAGATCCGCGAACGATTGATGGAAATCGTCCTGAAGCACTTGGACGAACCGTTGGTTCAACGCGTGCTGATCACCGATTGGTTGGAACTTCCCGTGCAGACGATCGACGTCGCACCCGACCAATCCACGGCATTGGCGAAGCAGTAGTCCGAGCTACCGTACGCCGTCACCACGCCAGGACTCGTTGGCGTGGTTGGAAATTCACGCCGCCGACGAGCAGCCGTCTGCGAGTCTTTTTTTCTGCAATGCGTGTTTCACACCGCAATTTCTTTGCAAATCATTCGCTGGGCGCCTGAATCCGACTTGTGGAAGTCGGCGAACCATTGGTAGTTACCGATGAAAGCGGTCCAGTCGCTCTCTATGCGGGTGATTGGGCCAACACTGAAAGCCCGTTCGTTTGATTGGTTTGCCAGGTATGCCCGCACGTATGCCCTTTACGAGATCGATTGCTGCCGTACCCGGATTCCGTTCACGCGGTTACCGGCGATGCATGCTCGGACTCTTGTTGGCGGCGCCGTTATCGGTGCCCGCCCACGCGCAATTTGGCGGCGGTGGCATGGGTGGTGGCGGAATGGGCGGTGGAGGCGGTGGCGCATCAGCCCCCGGCCCGGACACGAGACCCAAGTTTCGCGAACACGTCCACGACGGCGCCGGGATCGCCATCCGACGCGAGCAGGGTGATGCTTTGGTCGCGGATGTACGCGTCGTTGGGAATCGTCGCATCACGACGCACAAAATCCTGCAACAAATTCAAACTCGGAAGGACCGTTTCTATGACTATGAAACGGTACTCGGTGACGTTCGACGCTTGAACGACATGAACGCCTTCGATCACGTCACTTTCAAGTTGGAAGAACAGCCCGGCGGAGTCGCCGTCGCGTTCGTGGTTCACGAACGGCCGACAATTTCGCAGGTCATCTTCCACGGCAACTATGCAATGGGCGAGCGAGAGCTGAAGGGGCGCGCCGGCGTCAACCCGTCCGATCCGATGAGTGAGTTTTCGATCGAGTCGGCGCGACGTCGATTGACCGACTACTACCGCGAAGAAGGTTTCAATCAGGTCTCGATCCAAAGTGCGACCGGTATCAAAGGCGATCCATCGGCCGTCGTGTTTCGAATCAACGAAGGTCCGCTCGAACGCATCGGCGACATTGCGATTCAGGGGAACACGTTCGTATCCGAATCTCGCTTGAAAACGATCATCAAGAGTCGTGAAGGCTTTGCCGGAGGCTTGATTCCTTACATTGGAAACAAATTCAACCTCGTTCAAGTCGATCAAGATGTCGACATCTTGGCCGGTTACTATCACAACTTGGGCTTTCTGACCGCCACGGTTGGACGGCAGTGGAAATACGACGCCGCCGGCAAATGGGTCTCGCTGACGTTCGTCGTCAATGAAGGGCCTCAGTTTAAAGTCAAGGATGTGCAGATTGTCGGTCACCACTGGGCGACCGAAGAAACGTTGCGATCGCGATTGAAGCTCAAGGCAGGCGATACGTTCAACGGCAGCAAGCTGCGCCAGGATGTCGGCGAGCTCGTCTATGGCTACGGCGAGGCCGGGTTCATCTATGCCGAGGTCGAACCGCAGACGGTGATGAAAGACGAAGCCAATGTCGTCGACTTGGTTTACAAGATCACCGAAGGCGATCGTTGGAAAGTCGGGAAGATCACCGTCAACATCGACGGCGAGCCGCACCTGATGAAAGAAACCACGATGCTGAACTTGATCGACCTTCGCGAAGGCGACTTTATCGATCGACGCAAGTTGGAACTCAACCGATCCCGATTGGAACGCAGCCAACTGCTTGAAACCAACCCCCAGATTGCCGAACCGCCGGATATCAAAGTCGTTCCCACCGATGAAGGCGGCGACCGATTCTGATGCAACCGGATAATTCGAGCCAGCGACGAAGATTCGATCGCTCTGCTCCACTGACTCACTACTTCACCTACGTCGAAGCTGACCGCATGAAGGATCTCAACCACTCCCAATCCGCTCGCCGCACCGGCTGGCTCGCGATGGGCTGGCTTGCGCTATGCGGTTCAATGCTGGGATCGACGGGCTGCGCTCAATTTCAGTCGATGTCGCAGAATGCTTCCCAATGGCAGACGCAGCACACGCCGGGAATCGCAACAAACGCAACCCCGCCGAATGTGACGATGCCAGCACCGGGCACGCCGGCAAATCCGACGCTTGCCCAAGCCGGATTCACGCAAACGGGTACGCCCGGTGTGACGGGCCAATACACCGCGCGTCAGTTCCCGCAGAGCACGGGTGTGGCTCCGGTGCAATACGGTGCACCTGTGCCCAATAGCGCACCGGTACCCAATAATGCACCCGCTTACAACGGCGCGCCCGTTTACAATCAACCGCCTGTTTACAACCAACCGGCCCCGTATAACGCGCCGAATGCAAATTCGTTCGACGACGGGTTGGTCGATCCGTACGCTCCCGGGCTTCCCTACGGTTCGATTACCAATGCCGTCCAAGGCCCGCGTGTTCGCGAAGCCGACTTGGTCATCAACGGCTTTCCCGCTCGAACCGGTCGCATCATGCTGGGTGGTGCAGTCAATAGCGATGCCGGCGTGACTGGCCAAATCACCATTGATGAACGAAACTTTGACATCACAAGATTCCCGCGGTCGCTGCAAGACTTGTTTAGCGGGACCGCGTTTCGCGGAGCCGGTCAGACGTTCCGAATCGAAGCCGCGCCGGGAACAAACTTCAAGCGATACACGGCTCAATTCGTTGACCCGAACCTGTTCGGGTACTTACCGCTGAGCATGTCCGTTAGCGGATTCCTATACGACCGTCGATTCAACGACTGGGATGAAGAACGGTTGGGTGGTCGATTGGCGTTCGGGTATCGAATCACCCCGGACTTGTCATTGACGTTCGGTGTGACAGGCCAAAACGTCGACCTGGAAACAGGCCGTAGCGGCCCGTCCGCGCTGACCGACGTGATCGGTGACAACGAACTTTACGCCGGCGAAGTTTCGCTGACGCACGATACTCGAAACAGTCCGATTCAAGCCAGTCGTGGCCACTACTTTGAATTCAAGTTCGAAGAAGCATTTGGTGACTTCGAGTATGCAAGGTTCGAGACCGAATTCCGCCAGTACTGGTTGGTCCGCGAGCGGGCCGACGGTTCGGGCAAGCAAACAATCTCGTACTCCACCAAGTTCGGATACAGCGGCGATGAGACGCCGATCTTCGAGAACTTCTTTGCCGGCGGTTACGCGACCATTCGTGGTTTCGATTTCCGCGGTGCTGGTCCCGTCGATCCCACCAACGGCGTCGAGCTGGGTGGTCGGTTCCAGTGGCTCAACACGGTCGAGTACATGTTTCCGATCACTGCGGACGACGCGTTCCGCGGCGTTGCATTCGTTGACTTTGGAACCGTCGAACAAGAGTTGAAAATTGCGACGGAAAGTTTCCGTGTCGCACCAGGCTTTGGGTTGCGTGTCGCAATTCCCATGCTGGGCCCCGCACCATTGGCATTCGACTTTGCGTTCCCGGTTGCGAAAGCCGACACCGACCAAGAGCGGATGTTCAGTTTTTACATGAGTCTGATCCGCTAAGGGCTGGTCCATGTCAGAACAATCCATCCAAGATGCCTACGCCTTTTGTCCTCGATGCGGCGTAGCAAAAAATCAAATCGGATCGATTCCGTTTCGGTGTGATTCGTGCAACTTGGTTTTGTTCTTGGGGCCGGTCGCAGCCGTTGGCGGGCTTGTAGTCAACGAAGACAATGAGCTGTTGATGGTCCGCCGAGCTCGTCAGCCCGGCCTTGGGCGATGGGGATTGCCGGGCGGCTTTGTCGATCGGAACGAAACGGTCGAAGTTGCACTTCACCGAGAAGTTCGCGAAGAAACGAACCTGTCCATCCAACGGATTCAGTTCCTGATGTCGCGGCCGAACCAGTACGCATACGCGGGCGTGGTTTCGCCAGTCATCGATTTCTTTTTCGAGTGCGTCGCCGTCTCGATTGGCGAACTGAAGTTGGCCGAAGACGAGCTCGATTTTCATCAGTGGGTTCGGCCCCAAGCCGAGCATCTGGAGAATATGGCGTTCGAATCCAATCGTATCGCCGTCGAATGCTGGCTCGCAGCAACGCGGTAGCAGCGACACAGCAGCCGCGATCGCGGTCGTATTGTGCCGCTTCGCCGTCTTTGACCGGGAAATAGCGGGATCTCCGCCCGCCGCCGAGGATCTCTTTTTTATCGCTGCAACCGTTGCGTTAATTGAGGAATTCGATAGAATGCTGCCTTGTTGCGAGTGATTCTCAATAACATTAGCGTGGCGTTGGAACGCCGCGGACGGAGATTTCGAACATGCGACCTTCCCCAAAACATGCGTTTACCCTGGTCGAGCTGCTGGTCGTGATCGCGATCATCGGCGTCCTGGTCGGCCTTTTGTTGCCGGCCGTCCAAGCGGCACGCGAGGCTGCTCGCCGCATGAGCTGCCAGAACAACATGAAGCAGGTCGTGTTGGCGGTGCACAATTACGAGTCGTCGACGAAGTGGTTGCCGGCGGCTTGGAGCAAACCGGCGATGTCGGGCGACGGTTGGTCGGCCCAAGCGAGGATCCTGCCCTACATCGAGGCCCTCGCGCTTTCGTCGGCCGTCGACTTCGGTGCCGGGTACGGCGCGGCGACACTTCATGTAGACGGTCAAGACATTCCGGTGTCAAGTTTCCGTGTGCCGACCTATCAATGCCCAAGTGAAATCAACGACATTCAGCGAATTGGTAGCAACGGCCCGGAACACTACCCGCTCAGCTACGCCTACAACGCGGGCGTCTGGAAGGTCCATGACGCGAATGACGATACGGTCGGCGAAGGCATGTTCACGGCGTCGAAGGCGCGACGGTTTCGTGACTGTTTGGACGGACTAAGCAACACGCTCGCCTTCGCAGAAGTCAAAGCGTGGAACCCCTACTACCGCGATGCAGACGTCACCGGAGTCATCAGTCAGCCGGTTTTGGAATCAGAGATCTGTGCGCTGGCGGGCTCGTTCAAGCGAGACACCGGACACACCGAATGGGTCGATGGTCGCGTTCACCAAAGCGGGTTCACGACAACCTTCACGCCGAACAAGAAGATCCTTTGCATCGACACGGGTGTCGAATACGACGTCGATTTCACCAACTTCCGCGAAGGCCGAACGTCGGGTTCACCGATCCCGATAACGTATGCGGCGGTTACGTCCCGAAGCTATCACCTTAGTGGTGTGACGGTCGGCATGTTGGACGGATCGGTTCGCACATTCAACGATTCGATCGATCGTGATCTTTGGCAAGACCTATCCACCCGCGCCGGACACGAAGTCGTTGCGGTACCGGAGTGATGGCCAGTTGCCCTGCGACGCCGTCGCAGGGCGTACATGCAGTTCACGTCGGGCAACCCCTCGTGGCCCTACGACTCCGTCGTTTGGTCCGGCGACATGGGTAACGCTCGATCGGAGACATAGCTCACACTTTCGAGTACGGTTTTCCCACTGTTTTCACTTGCCGCGAGCGGCGTCGCGGGTCCACGTAGGGTGATCCGATTGGGACCTGTCACGGTGCGAACTGCTACGCAATTTACCGCCAACCACGGCGATCAGAGACTGCCGCTCTGAATCGAAATCTTGCGTGGTTTGCTGGCTTCACTCTTTTTCAGTTTCAGCGTCAGCACGCCTTGGTCCAGGTTGGCGAGTACCTCCGAGCCGTCAACGGTTCTTGGTAACGAAAACGCTCGCTCGAACCGAGTCAACCGTCGCTCGTGCAAATGGCGTTTGAGCTTTCCGTTCCCGTCAGCCGAGTCGGCTCGTTCCGCCTTGATCGTCAAAACTCCGTCTTCCATGTTGACGTCAATTTCGTTGCTGCTGAACCCGGGCAACTCTGCTTCGATCGTGATCTGATCGTCATCCTCGGTTACATCAACGGGATAGTTGGTCAATCCCGATTCCGTTCCTGCGGAATCCAGAATTCCTCGAAACATGTGATTGACGCGGTTCTCGATCATTTGGAATGGGTCGTCATACACTCGGGAGCCCCGACCGTTGTCGCTGCGAGACATCGTCTTGTTCATTGTAATTCTCCTCTACAAAACACAATCATTGGACTTCGATTTCGGCGGCTGCAAAGTTGACAGCCACCGTGTTTCTAGAACACTTGATTGCAAGTGGCGTGCCAATTTGCACCTATTGCACCTACGAGGACAGCGTCTGCGCGTAACTTCGCAGCCCCGCCTTGTTCTTCTCCAGCAACGTCAATCCGACCAACAGCAGGATTCCAGTGGTGATGCCAAAGACCCACCATGGCCACACGGCGTCGATCGACTGTTGGGCATGACGTACCATGCTGGCGACGCCAAAGAAAACGAAGATGGCGCCCAGGTACAAGAACGGGGCAACACGAAGCAGCACACCCGCCAACATGCCCGCCAACGCCAACGTGACCAATACGATCGGACCGGCCAGCGACGTGCCGATCTGGGCGATCAACATGTCAGCCGTGCTGCTGACGTAGATCACCAGCGTCGCGGCGTATCGAATCGATGCCAGCGCCGGTGCATCGATGCGCTTGCGATACAGATGCGTGGCGATCAGAACACAAACGGCCGGTGGGATCAGCCAGGCTTGCGGGTGCGTCGCGAATTCCCAGCCCGGTTGTTGAACCAGCACCACCCACAGTGCCGCGTTCGCCAGTACCACGGCCGTGATTCGCGGCAGCACATTCTTCCAGATCGTCGACAAAGCCAGGTAATAGAACGCACCGATCGCCAGCAACCATTCGTATCCGGTTTTGCCACCGACAAAGGTCCAGTCCGCCGGATCGGATCCGACCGACCCGATCCAGAAACCGAAAACGGGAATCAGTGGCAAGTACAGCGACGTTTGCTGAAGCGTTTCGGCGATCACTCGGTCGCCGCGGCGGCGAGCCCACTCGGATATACCGACACTGACGAACGCCAATGCCATGACGATCAGCGGCCAATAGGCACGCAGCCCCACGATTGCCCAAGGCGACTTGCACAGAAACAAGTGCAGCCAGCACGCAACACCAACGACCTGGGCCGCGATGACAAGTGATCGACGAACACCATCGCTCAGTTGCCAAGTCGCCTGCCACTTCGACGTCGGTCCGCTTTGCAATGCGACCCAACCCGAAAAACCGCTCAGCAACGCAAGCGTTACCGCAACGCCACTGACCATCGTTCGCGAGACATCACCGATCCCGCCATCCAAACGAAGCATCGTTTCCATCACCAGCATCGACAATAGCGAACCCACTGCCGCGACCACTCCGACGATCGCACCACCGCGCGCCGCAGACGACCAACTGGCGTGCAATCGTTCACCGATCAATTTCGGGAACGCGAACATCCACATCGGAATGACGACCACCGACGCAACCAACCAACGCATCGCCGTTTCCAACATCGGATGCTGCACCGATGCCGAGCCAACGCTGGCCATCAACGCGACCGTTGCCATCGCCAACTGAACGGCGATATGACGGAATCGATTTTCCGAAGCCGTCTCGGCCAAGATCGCATACGTCCAAGCGGCAAAGGCGACGGACAGCACAGTCAACTGCGTCGCCCAAGTGCTGCGGTCATCGGCAATGTCGAACGCGATCATGAAGACGGAAGCGACAATGCCCGCGAGGGCGACCAATCCGGCAACTTGTGCCGTATCGTTGACCAGCTTTCGTGAAGACGGAATCCAATGCGAAACCAGTGCAACGGCAAAGCCCGATGCAATCGCCGCGACCATCCAACGAGTTTGTACATCGGGCGCGATCCCTTGGAACGCCTGGACGGACAACAGCGTCGCGGCCGCGACGGCCATCGCTACTAGGTTGCCGCGACTCAGTCGCTTCGTCGTAAGCAAAAAGCCAACGACTGGGATCGCTGCGAAACTGGCAAGCCGAATCCAGAATCCCATCTCTGCGACGCCTGAAATCGGAATCCTAGAACTGCCCAGGACAACCAAGGCCGTTTCGCCGATCGCCGCCATGGTCAACCCGCCGATCAGACCTGCATCGGGGCTTGCCGGTTGATGTTCGGACTCTCGCGACGATCCGACCCTCCAAATGATCCACCAACACGACGCCCAGGCAAGGCTGAGAGTTGCCAAAGTCCAGTCATTCGACGAGCTCGGCACCAGCAAATTCCAAGCGAACGCGCCAGCGAAGATGACGCACCAGCCGAAGAGTTGGGATGATTGTCGGACCCATCGTGACGGGTTTCGCGTTGCTTGGATCAGTGTGACTTGCAGGCCAAGGACGGCCAGCGTGCCAAGCGCAAACCAGGGAATCACCGCACTCACCGATCCTTGCATCACAACCAGTGTCAAGATTGCCAGTGCAACAACGGCGATGTGCATCAGGTCGGCAAACCGAGTCATCGACGGACTCTGTTCAGTGTCGGACATCGACACCCACGCCGATCGCGAAAGCGTAGCGACCGAACCGAGCCACCAAAGTCCGGCAATGACGGTGATCAACGGTGGTCCGCTAAGTCCCCCCAGCGCATACACCGCATATGCCGCTTGCCCAGCCAAAAGCGTGATGCCCGCGGGCCAAACCAGATTGCCGCGTGATTCTTGGATCCCGAAGAACGTACGGGTGTTGCGAAGCGAAAAGATCAGGACGGTCACGACGGACAAGCCCAACCCGGCAACAGTCGCCCAAGGAATCAGGAAGGACGATCGTGTGAAAATGGCACCCGTCACAGCCACCGATGATCCGAAGCCCACCAGGCCAGCGATGGCGATACACCCGTGTGTGGCTGTTAGAAATCCTACGTTGTTTTCGGGTTTCGCAGATCGCAACGTAGTCATTCGCATCCCTGCGCCCCATCCGATCAATCCGATCCCGGCGATCTGCAACCAATGGATCGGTGAAACCGTCCAAACGGATGCGGCGACGACAATCGCTGCGGTGAATAGTGCGGTGGAAACGGCTGGCAACTCGGGCCGTTGTTTTTGTCGAGCGATGAACAGCATGGCCAACGCCCCGATCGTCCACCAACTTGCGACGGCGACCGCCGGGAACCAAGATACCGTATCGCCCATCACCACCGGCGACCACCAATGTTTGGCCAGCAATGCCGCCGATGAAATCGCGATCAAAGTGGGTGCGGCCAATCCGACCCACGTCCGCGACGGACGCAAGAATCCGACTAGCAATGTGATGCCTGCCACCACCGACGTGGCCAGCACCAGACGCTCAGGTGCATCCATCGGCAACGCACAAACGCCACGGCCGATAAACCAGGAAATTGCTGGCCCCACAACATACAGCGTCCAGCGTCGATGGGATTCGTGCAATTGCGTGAAGCATGCCAAGCCGGCCAGCGTGGCGATGGGCAGCAGCACGGGAAGTTGTCCAAAACCTGGATCGGAAAATATGCCGAAGACCAGCGACGCCATCGGCCAAACGGCGGCGACCACCATCAAGCCGATTGCGCCGATCCAGGATTGTCCGTCGGGCATTCCTAAGAATCTTGCATCGGAATCGTTTATGAAACCGAGACGCGAGTTCACCCCCGTATGATCGATGCGAGCGATCGTGCGGACGATCCACCACAACAACGACACCAACGCCAATGCGGCGGCCCAAGCCCAAAGGGCAGATCCATTTTGCCAAGCGAGCGAAGTGAACATCCACGGCCACGCGTGCAAGTATCCGACGACCGTTGCGAGAGCCAGCGTCGCGATCTGCGAGAGTCGCAATACCACCACCGATGGGTTGATGCTTGCGGCCCACAGCCAACCCGCAGCGCAAGCGGCAAGGGCAAATGTTGAAACAGATCCATGGAGCCCAGCGGTGAAGCACGCGACGACGGCCACGATCATCCATCCGCCGACTGCCAAATCATTCCAGTGACGTAGGCTGGGGCTCGTTTTCAATGCTTCGCAAAACAGCGTCCACGTTGTCGCCGCTGCGACACCCACGCGAATCCAATCCGGTATCCCGGCGATTTGAAACGGCTCGCCGATCGACCATGGATGAAAGACAGACATCCATCCCAACACCGTCGCGCAGGCACCCAGCAGCACACTGATCCGACGAAGTCCATCGGTCTCCGATCGCGAGACCCAAGCTCCCGCGACAGCACCAATCATCAAGACCGCCGTGACGGTCCAAGCGGGAACAGCACCCATCGAAGAAACATCCGTCACCGACAAGACCATGGCAACGACAGCGGCGATCGCGATCCATCCGCCGGCCGAAAATTTGGCCCAACTCGCGTTCGATTCAGTTCGTCGCGTCCAGGCCACCGCAGACCAGGCAAGTCCCAGCATCAAGGCCACCAACATCGGTTCGCCACCGATCACACGCCGCAACAGTGGGGCGTCATGCCACGCCAGCCCGCTGATCCAACCGGGTGACGTCAGCATCGTGGCGATCCCGATCGGAACACTGGCGACAACCGTCAGCAGCGGTTGCTTCAACAAACGTCCCACGGCCAAACCACTTACCGTCCAAGTAAGGGCCCACGCCCACAACCAAGTCTCGCCCGACATGGCGGGCGGAAGAATCGCGACGGAGCCACCCAGGCACACGGCACCGACGACGGCTGCCGACATCGACCCCACCGCGCTGCGCGTCTTTGTTATCAAATGACGCGTCGCGCCCGCAGTCGCGACCAATGCCGGAATTGTGGCGATCGCGATCACTAACCGCTCCGATGCGGCCATCGCAAAGACGCTGTATCCAACTGCCATGGCCAGCGAGAACCAGCCGACCGCGATCACCAGGAATTGAGATCGAACGCGAGCCGCGCCGACGGTTGTTTTGTGTAAACCGATGCGCGTCGCTATGACCACGGCAATCGCGACCGCGATCGAACCTACCACGGCGATCCAACCCGCATGATGTTCCCAAGTGCGGACGATCGCGGGCATCAACGGCAATATCGCAGCGGGCCCGACGACCGCCAATGTCATCGACGGCGCCAAGTGTCGGCGAACCAAAGCGATCGATCCGCGGTAGACCAAGGTCAGGTAAACCGCAGCGGCAATCGCGATCGTGATCAGCGTGAGCGGATCGCTCAATTGCACCGCGTTGGTTCCTGTGCCGGCGGCGGCCATTCCCGCCAACACGCTTAGCGGCACCAACAACGTTGCGATCACCAGCACCGCGCGGCTGGTGTGTCGCAGCTTCCAACGCCCCAGTGTGTAGAAACCGCTGGCGTAGATGGCGGCGTTGGCTGTCAAGAAAATCAGCGATGGAATCGCACGGTGTGTCTGGACCAACGTATTCCAAAGGCTGATGACCAATCCGATCGAGCAAACGACGATCATCATTCCGGCGACCAGTTCGCCCCAGCGAATGTTCCGAGCCGCCAAGAATGAACCGATGACTTCCGATGTTGAAAGCGACGGTTTGGCAGGTGCATTGTTCTTGAAGGAGTCATCCGTTGGCGATGTTTTGCCCGATGCGTCAGCCTCGTCCGCAGCGACCAAGATGGCCTCGAAAACTTCTTCCTCTTGATCGTAAGTCGACGTGGGTTCGGTTGATCCCTGGATGGCTAGATCGACATTGGCGACGGGTTTCTGAATCACAACCGGGGCTGTTATCGGTGCCGGTTGGCCGGCCCGTTCCAGTTCGCGCAGTTGCCCCCGCATCTCGCTGGCTGCTTCGGCGCCCAGGACTCCTTTCGCGACCAATCGGCTGACGACTCGCTGGGCGGCCGCCAAGTCACGACTTTCCGACGACTCGCTCGGGGGTCGACTGCCGTCGTTGTCGGCAATGGCAAACAGCCGAACAATGGCCGCGATCGCGACCCAGCTGGCATGGCCCACGACCGTGATGAAACCCCAAACGAAGATCAAGAAAAGCAGGACTTCCATGGGACGGATTCACCGAGGAAACGACGGGACGCAGGCAGAATGCAAAGGATCACAAGTGAAAGAGCCCTCGGGAGTATCCTGCTTGCGCGCAAATTCGGAACGAATCTGTCATAATTTCCCCCATGAGCATGCTGCCGCAGGAAAATCCGGATTTCGAGTCCGTGATGGCCGATTATTTGCAACGAACCGAGCAGGGCCAAACACCGGATCCGGCCGACTACGTGCGTGCCTATCCACAGTTTGCCGATGACCTGAAGAGCTTTTTTCGCAACCAACAGTGGTTCGACAACAACGCGCCGACGGGGCCGCCTTCGCTGGCGGGCACGTGCGTCGGGCCCTACGAAATCGAGTGCGAAATCGCACGCGGCGGGATGGGCGTCGTTTACCGCGCTCGCCAACAGGGACTCGATCGCCCGGTCGCATTGAAATTGATCAGCAGCGGCGTCCTGGCCAGTCGCGAAGAACGGACGCGGTTTCGTATCGAAGCCGAAGCCGCCGCGCGATTGCATCATCCGGGCATCATCGCGATTCATGAGATCGGTTCCTGGGAGGGCTACGAATATTTTTCGATGACACTGGTCGAAGGCCCGACGTTGCAAGACCATGTGGATCGCAAGATCTTTGACGACACGGCAACCGCGAAGATGATTCGTGACATCGCTCGCGCCGTCGCTTATGCACACCGTGCCGGAATCGTACACCGCGATTTGAAGCCCGAAAATGTTTTGATCAGCGATGACGGGCGACCGTTGATCACCGATTTCGGTTTGGCCAAGTGGCATCGCGAGGGGACGCTGGTCACGCGCACCGGCCAAGTGCTTGGAACGCCGCACTACATGAGTCCCGAGCAAGCATGCGGAATGGGAGACGGCAACGCGCCGGCCGACATCTACTCGCTCGGTGCGATGCTGTATGCGATGCTGACCGGCCGACCGCCGCACGCGGGAACGTCGGCGGCCGAGGTGCTTCGCAGTGTGCTGCAAGATGAACCCGAAGCCCCGCGACACCACCGACGCGATGTGTCGCCGGGTTTGGAAAGAATCTGTTTGAAAGCGATCCGGTACGAACCCGAACAACGTTATGCCAGTGCCGATGCGTTGGCGGACGACTTGGATCGGTTTTTGGCAGGGGAAGCCACCAGCGCCGAGGGCAGCGGATTGATGGACCGCGTTGCTCGCGAGATTCGACGCGACCAGCACCAGAGTCATTTCGTGAACTGGAGCCGAACGTTGGTGACGTTAGGGTTGGTCATCTTCGGCTTTCACGTCGCGATGTTTTTCCTGGGTCGACTGGATTATCCGATTTGGGTTTCGTTTTGGATCCCACGGCTGTGCATGTTCGTGTTGATCTTGGCGATCATATCCCGGGCGCGGGGCGGCGGAATCGCGCCGCGGACCGTTGCCGAACGGCCGGTGTATTCGATTTGGTTGGGCTACCTCGCGACACTGGCGGTCGTGAGCATCTTGATGATGATCGGCGAGGTCGAGCCGTCGCGATTGATTCCGATTGCCGCAGCGCTAAGCGGATTCGGATTCATCGCGATGAGCGGTCATATCTGGGGCGGCGCGGCGATTCTGGGGATTGCGTTCGAAGTGACTTCACTCGTAACCGCCATCGTGCCGGCCTACGCACCGCTGTTGTTCGGCGCGACATGGTTGGTCAGTTTGACGGTGTTGGCCGATCACTATCGACGGCCCAGAGTTTAGATGGGGGCCTACAAACCGGTCGCCGTTGTTTCGATCGTGAAGACGCTGTCGCCGGCGGTGATGAACAAATGCTTTCGCTGGGGGCCCGCAAATGTCACGTTGGCCGTCCATCCCTTCGGGACCGAAATCGTTTCCACCTTCGCGCCGGAAGCATCAAAAACGGTCACGCCCTCGTTGCCCGTCAGATAGATCCGTCGTTCCGTATCGATCGTCATCCCGTCGCTGCCCGATTCGCAAAACAATTCACGGTTGGTCAGCGTTCCGTCGGCTGCGATGTCGTATCGATACGTTTTCTTATCACCGATGTCGGCAACATAAAGCTTCCGATTTTCCGAGTCGCCGATGATACCGTTGGGCTGAACCAAGTCATCGGCAATGCGAACCAATTTTCCATCGGTTGACAAACGGTAAACGCCACGCGGATTGTCATCGGGGATCGTGTGCGTCCAATACGGCCGTTTGTAAAGCGGGTCGGTGAAGTAGATCGAACCATCCGCATCGACCCAGCAATCATTGGGTCCGCCAAAGCGACGGCCATCGACTTGGCTGACCAGAACTTTGTGTTCCTTCGTTGTCAGATCGATCGACCACAGTTCGTTGTTACCGTCGGCACACGCGATCAAGCGATCGGGAGCGACGAAGTACAGACCGTTGCTGCGTCCGGACGGCTGCATCCACGTCGAAGTTTTGTTGGCAGCAAAATCGTAGAAGGCGATTCGATCGTTCGGTTGATCGGTGAAATAGACGTTGCCGTCCGCGTCGGCCGTCGGTCCTTCGGTGAACTTATAGCCTTCACCCACCAATTCAAGCGTGGCTTCGGCCGCGACAATGTCAGCAACCACGACGTCGGCCGCTTCCTGGCAGTGACCGATTGCGCCGACCAAGCTGAACAACACCAACAAACACAATCGCATCGTCGCACTCGCTTAAAGAGTAGGAAAGTAACCGTTCACGACGGCTAATTTACCAGCTTTTCAAGCGAGCGGTGCTTCCCATCACTGGGCGTGACGTTGGATCATCTGCATCAGATCGGCGGACGGTTCGGTCAGCGTCATGACTTGGGACGGTCCACTCGGATTGTTGCGATCACGGACGATCACGATGACCTCTTGGTCGCCCGCCAATGACGAAGGCAGCGATGCGGACTGGGCCGATGCTTGGGCGACCTGGCCAAAGTTTTGTGGCGCTGCGTTTTGCAGGCTCGCATTGGGAAGGCTGGCGATGCGATCGCTGGGCGCAAACGCCGCGGGTGTCGCTGCAACCGCGGCACCGGGTTGCGAATCGTAAAGGTGCGAAAGGTTGACGCGATCGAGTTGCCACTGGACTGCACCGGGGCCGGCATAGATGCCAATGTCATTCTTGTAGTCGGCGGCATTGCAAACGCCGACCAATCGACCTTGATCGTCGAACAGTCCGCCACCACTGCGTCCATCGATCGGTGCACCGTCGATCTCGACGTTGGAAGCACCGAGGTGTTGGTTGTACTTGTTGATGCCGGTGATGCGCGTATCCCGGCGAGACGGATCGTCGCCACGGTCACAACCGAAGCTGAACACCGTTTGGCCATTGCGGGGCATTTGATCGGCGGAGATCACGTCGACCGATTCCACTGGAAATCCGGGACGAATCGCAACCAAAGCGATGTCACGTGTGTCGGCATCGAAGTCGATGACTTCGCCTTCGACCGTGCGAACTTGACCACCGACGAACAAGTCGACTTCGACCTTGCCTTGGCCTTCGTTGTCGCGGAACAGGTGGCCGCAGGTCAGCACCAATGCGTCTTCACCGTGCGTATCAATGATCGTACCCGTACCGGCACCATAGCCCTTCCCGTCATGGACTCTCAACCGCACCGTGGCTGCTTCGGCTCGTTGGACGGCATCGGCGATCGAGACGTTTGGCATGACTTCGGCGCCGGATGATGTCGCCGCCGC
This sequence comes from Rubripirellula tenax, assembly GCF_007860125.1. Lineage (NCBI taxonomy): Bacteria > Pseudomonadati > Planctomycetota > Planctomycetia > Pirellulales > Pirellulaceae > Rubripirellula > Rubripirellula tenax. The sequence continues at coordinate 446,449 of NZ_SJPW01000007.1, read as the reverse complement.
CGTGAATGTTTGGTTGCGGTCCATCGAAGAGGGACCGGATGATTCGCGACCGGAAAGTTCAGGACCCAATAGTCCAGAAACCGGGGCCAGACGAGTTTGCGGTGCGGGAATGTCTTCAACGGGGCGACGGACAGCGCCGGTGGCGAACAAGGGCCCGGCCGGATTGGTCGCCAGCGCCGCCTGCAACTGATCGATCGATTGAATGCCAACCAATCGAGTGACTTCCTTGCCGCCGGAGAGCACGACAAACGTCGGCGTTTGGCGAATTCCGTATCGTGATGCGACGTTGGGTTCGGCGCCTACGTCGACATGCCGAACCGGCACACCACGACGTTCAAGCTCCGCCAGAACGGGTTTCATCGCTTGGCATGGCATGCAACGCGATGATGAAAAGTCGATCAGGATGGCGTCGGCGGCTTGCGTCGTACCCATCAAAGCGAAAGCCATCAACCAAACGATTGACAACCCTGCGAACATCAGCCTCGTCACGTGCGTCCCTCCGTGGACCAGTGTCGGTGATTTCGATTCCGTATTTTTTCGGCTACGCCGCAATCCTTGCGGCCGGCCGAACTCACTGCGTCACCCACCCTTTTTGCGGGCGACGACGCTGATACTGCGTCAAGGCACCACGCCGAGGCAAGTGCAAACGCCGCGAGAGGCCGGCGAACTTAACTTTTTTCGAGTTTCACAGCGTATTTTCGGCAAAAAACAACACACGTCGTCGAGTTTGGGCAAGACGACTACAATTCCGACCCTCAATCCACCCGATGTCCAATGCAACGGACTGGAACGATCCGACATGACGTCTCCCGACGCGACCAACCGAACATGCGATTGATATGACTCGAAAACTTCTCGTCACCAGTGCCCTGCCCTACGCCAACGGCCCGATCCACATCGGGCACTTGGTGGAATACATCCAAACCGACATTTGGGTGCGATTTCAGAAACTCAGAGGCAACCGCTGTCTTTACATTTGTGCCGACGACACCCACGGCACCGCGATCATGATCCGCGCTCGCGCGGAAGGCCGCAGCGAAGAAGACTTGATCGCCGCGATGAGCGAAGCCCACCAGCGGGACTTTGCCGGATTCGGCATCGAGTTCGATCATTACGGCAGCACCAATAGCGAAGCGAACCGCGACGTTTGTCATCAGTTTTGGAAGTCGCTTCGTGACGCGGGACTGATCACCGAACGTTCCATCGAACAGCTTTTCGACCCCGAAGCGGGAACGTTCCTGGCCGATCGCTTTGTTCGCGGCACGTGTCCCGTTGCCGGTTGCGGCTTGACCGACCAGGCGGGCGACAACTGTAACAACGGCCACACGTATTCACCGACCGAGTTGATCGATCCGAAGAGTACGCTCAGCGGTGCGACGCCGGTGATGAAAGAAGCGACGCACTTGTTTGTCGAACTGGAAAAGCTGCACGGATTCTTGGCCGACTGGGTTGAATCCAGTGGCGCGTTGCAGAGCGAAGTCGCCAACTACTTGAAGGGCCACTTTCTGGCCGACGAGCTTCGCGATTGGGACATCAGTCGTCCGGCGCCGTATTTCGGTTTTGAAATCCCCGACGCGCCGGGCAATTTTTGGTACGTCTGGTTCGACGCGCCGATCGGTTATATCGCCAGCACGTCCCAGTGGTGCCAAGCCAACGGTGAATCGCTTGCCGATTGGTGGCAGAGTGATGACTGTGAAGTCCATCACTTCATCGGCAAGGACATCACGTACTTTCACACTTTGTTCTGGCCAGGCATGTTGAAGACGGCCGGATTCAGCTTGCCCACCAAAGTTCACATTCACGGTTTTCTGAACGTCGACGGCAAGAAGATGTCCAAACGCGACGGAACGTTGGTATCGGCCGAGAGTTATTTAAAACACGCGCATCCGTCGTACCTAAGATATTTTTACGCCACCAAGTTGTCGCCGCGTGTCGAGGATTTGGACCTGGGCATCGAGGAGTTCGCGGACAAGGTGAACAGCGATCTGGTCGGCAAGGTCATCAACTTGGCAAGCCGAGTGGGTAAGTTTGCCGGTCAAACGGGCTTGGCCGAAACGTATCCCGACGACGGAGGATTGTTCCAATCGGCGGCCGACGCGGGCGAAGAAATCGCGGCGGCCTACGAAGCGTGCGACTACAGCCGGGCGACGCGAAAGATCATGGAACTGGCCGACGCCGCCAACCCGTTCGTCGAACACGCCAAGCCATGGGAAATGAAAAAGGACCCGGCTCGCGAGGACGAGCTGCGAAACGTTTGCACGGTCGCACTGAACCTTTTCCGCCAACTGGCGATTTACCTGGCGCCCGTTCTTCCCGAATTGGCCGCCCAGTGTGGCGATTTGCTGGGCGACCCGATCACCCACTGGGACCAAAGCAAGACGCCGCTGCTGGGGACGAAGGTCGCCAAGTTTCAACGCATGTTAGATAGACTCAATCCCGAGGATTTGCAGAAGATGATTGACGAGAGCAAAGAAATCACCGAAGCCGATGACGTCGTCGACGTGGCGGACCCATACAACGACAGCGATCAACCGCTCAAGGACGAACCACTGGCCGACGAAATCACGATCGATGATTTCGTGAAAGTCGATTTGCGAGTCGCGCGGGTGGTTGCTGCGGAACATGTGCCGGAAGCCAACAAGTTGTTGAAACTGACACTCAGCCTCGGCGGCACCGAACGTCGTCAGGTTTTCGCAGGCATCAAAGCCGCTTACGAACCGGAAGCCTTGGTCGGGCGTTTGGTCGTCATGGTCGCCAACTTGCAACCGCGTAAGATGCGGTTCGGGTTGAGCGAAGGCATGGTCACCGCATCGGGACCGGGCGGCGCCGAGGTGTTCGTGTTGGGTGTCGACGACGGCGCCAAACCAGGGCAACGCGTTCATTGATGGGTCGATACATCCAATCGTTCCGCCGATCGTTGTTGGACCGAATGGTGCTTCGGCCTTCGCGTGGATTCGTGGATCACGGTTCGCAAGAACCTGTGATGCTAGGCGCTGAGGGATCCAACATCGAATGCTTTGTCCATCGACATCCTTGCACGGGTGAATCGGCCGACGTATTGGCAATCAAATTCCCGGGAACTGCCGGTCGCGCCGAACGTTCGTCTTCGTGGCCGTCGGGAATGCTTGATGACGTCTCGTGTGAGACTTGGACTTGGAATCCGCCCGGCTATGGTCAAAGTGCTGGCCGGGCATCGCTGACGGGCATGGCACATGCGGGCCAGCGGTTTGCCAGCGAAGTTTTGCGGCGATCCGGTGACTCGCCGAAAACGATCTGGTTGATCGGCAACTCGCTGGGGTGCAACACGGCGTTATTCGTTGCCACCAAACTCTCGGATGTCGAGATTCCGATCGGGCTGATCCTGCGCAATCCGCCACCGTTGGTCCCGGTGGTCAAGCGGATCGCGAAGCGGTATCCGGGAAGTCGTTTCGTTGACGCGATCGCGGAAAGTGTTTGCGACGAAATGAACGCGATGATGACAGCGCCGCACGTTCGATACCCGGCCGTGTTTTTGCAATCGGGCAGCGACGATTTGGTCCCTCCCGAGATGCAAAACGAAGTGATTGAAGACTACGCAGGTGACCATCAGTTGGTCGAAATGGAAGGTTTGGATCACGGCGGGATCGCATCGGACCGGCACGACAAACAGATCCGATCGGGGATCCAGTGGCTGTGGCAACGGACCGGCGTGGAGGCTCGTGAATGGGCGACGCGCTAACCGACGACTCTTTGTCCGATCCGAGGTGCCAAGAAGCTCGAACGACTGACGCCGAAAAGATCGCAGAGATTTATAATCACTACGTCCGTGTCGGCGGAGCAACGTTTGATCTAGCGACTTGGACCGCAATCCAAGTTCGCGAACTCTTGCAAATCAAACCACCCGAGGTTTGGGTGATTTGTTCCAGCGATGATGACATGCTGGGCTGGGCGTCGGCACGACAATTTAGTACCCGACACGGGTTTCGCATGAGTCTTGAGTCGGCGATCTACATGGCGCCCGAAGCGATGGGCCGAGGCATAGCCGACTTGCTGCAGCAGGACGTCGAACGACGGTGTCGAGCCGCCAATATCCATCACTTGATGGCACGCATCATTTCAACGAACCAGCGAAGCATCGCGTTTCATCGGCGACACGGCTACGAATTGGTTGGCATTCAAAAAGAGGTCGGCCACATGGATGACCGATGGATCGACTTGGCGATCATGCAAAAGATATTGACGCCTGCGTCGTAGACGCGGCGACCCTTTCAAGGTCACACCGAGTGTTACTCGGCGCCGCGCGCCTCTTGAAGCATGCTGACCAGTTCGGCCATCACCAAGGACGACGGCAACGCGTAGCTGACCACACGTCCGGCTCGGGCGATGTTGATACCCACGACACGACCGGATGTGTCCAGCACGGGACCGCCGCATTCATCGGGATCAAGCACGGTGTCGTGCTGGATCACGCGATCGAAACCGCTTAGCCGGTCGTTGCGTGGTCCGTTGACTCGTGAATCGTTTTCGGATTCCTTCATCAGATGAAAGTCGCGGATTCGTGCATCCATTTCGAGTGTTTCCAATGCTTGCGAGGTTCCCGGACGCAGGATCGTCAGCCGAACATCTTCACCCGGAAACATTCCTCGAAGCGTTTCGATCACGCTGCTCTTATTGACTTCTTGATGGCCGTTGATCGCGACGATCAAGTCACCACGCACAACACCGGCACTGTCGGCGCCCGAATTGGGGAACACTTCATCGACGACCGCGCGGCCGTCGACGTTGTCGACCAACATGACGCCTAGTCGCCCGTGATGTTCAATCTTTCGCGCCTGCACACCCAACACGCCGATTCCGACGGGGCGACCGGTACGGCCTGCACTGATTAGAAAACTTGCGACCGGCGGAGTCTGGTCGCTCAACTGAAGGGGCGTTAGCGAAACGTCGGCATCGATACGCAGCAGTGCCAAATCGTTTCGGCGGCGAACGGCCGCGACTCGAGCGGGATAAAGTCGCCCGTCATGCAATCGAATTCGAATCGGATCGCCGCTCAGTTCGCTTCGCTTGGTCAACAAGTAACCATCCGAGGAAACAACCGTTGCCAGCGCGACCGGGCGACCACCGCTGATCACTTGGGCAACAGAATACTGCACCGAGTCAGAGATCGGCCGAATCAGGGCATTCATTTCGGAATTGTCGCGACGTTCATCCGCACGAGCGAACGAGGATGCGTGGATACCGAGTGACAGGAAGAGACCCATCGCTAGACAGCCGGCCATGTTCATTGATTCGAGTTTCATATCGATTGATTTTCCACGTGACAAGACTCTCTCGTGTGTTGTGGTGTTACCCGTTGAACTGCAGAACGTTTTCGCTGCTCACAGCACATGTCCGCCGGTTGCGGATGAATGATTATTCCGATCGACCGACTTCCACATTCAAACGCATTCGCGAACCGGCACGGCTAAGCCAAACCGAAACTCGTTCGCCGGGCATCGTATCGGCAACGGCCGCTTGCAGCGACTCGAAGTCCCGAATCACGACCTCGCCGAACTGTTCGATGATGTCGCCTTCTTTGATCCCCGCGTCTTCGGCTGGAGAACCCGTTCGTACCGTTTCGACAATCGCCTGAGACGTTTTGGGTTTTCCAACGACGCCCAATCGGGGTTGGAAGCCGGGCAGAAACCCCCACGCGTCGCCATCCCGCATTCGATCCCAAGATTTGCCATAGTAATCGACAGGGACGTGCAAATTTTCGGCGACGTCATTTCCGATACGACTGTGGACAGCAACCAGACGCCCCGAGATGTCGAACAACGGACCACCGCTGTCGCCGCCGATCAGCGCACAATCGGTTTCGATTGCACCCTCGCGAACTCTCAGGATTCGACCCACGCGAGTGACCGGGCCACGGTCGGCGTCGTAGCCACCGGGGTGCCCCGTCGCGATGCACCACATGCCTGCGACCAAGTCGTCACTGGTACCCAACGATGCGTGGGGCCAAGGACGGCCGCCGTTCTGGTTGGATTCGATTTTCATCAGCCCCGCATCGACGCTGCGGTCCATGCCAAGAGTCTTCGCGCGCACGGTTCGTCCATCCGACAAAGTCACCAACGCAATCTTGCCCGGCCGCATCGCGACGTGAGCGGCTGTGAGAATGAATCCGCTTTCGGTAATGATGACTCCACAGCCCTGGGCAGGTCCGATTTGGACGCTGACTGTGCAAGTTGCTGCGACTTGAGCAACGCGAGCTTGTTGCGATTCCATCAGCCGCAGTTGGCTGACCGATGACGGGACACCGCCGTAACGCAAAAGGTCCTGGAGCACACCTGGAACAGAGACCAAGGTGCCATCGGTACTGACACGAAGAACTTCGGGCTCGGACGTTATCGGTGGGGCCGCTGGCGACGTTGAGCCAACGTTCGACGGAATGCTCGTTTGTGGAACGTAGGTCGGCGGGATGTAGCCCGGTGGGTAGGAATCGAGAATCGCTGGCGGTTGGGCCATGGTGGGAATGGCCGTAAACGTCAGAGATGTCGTCAACATTGCGACGGCAAGTCCACGACCGGTAACACGCCGGGCGAAGTGAATCGTGTGCGACAACACAAAAGCTCGCCCGTAGGGCCGCTTACCGGTGGCTGATCGTGAATCCGTAGCGGACTTCAAAGTGCTTTCCAATCTCGTTCGCAGACGCAATTTTGCCTCGTGGGTATTGTAACCTGATTTCAAGCGAGGGAAAAAAGTGTGCGGTTCCAAATGTTTGGGTTGTCACGGGCAGGATTTCCCCGCGAGACTTCGCTTTTGCCGGTCGTCGTTCTGAAGCCGGCTTGGGCATTCTATGTCTGTCCACCCGATGTCCCCAGCCTGTCACCCCAGCTTTCGCTATGAATCGTACATTGATCGTCGGACACGGGTACTTGGGTAAACGAGTCGGGCGGCAAGCCGTGGCGGCGGGGCACACCGTCTATGCCACATCCCGCGATCCCAGCACCGTCGGCCCGGCCTGGGGAGGCGAGGTCACTCCGATTCGGCTGGATTGGACCGATCGACGAATGTGTGCCCGATTGCCAGAAGTGGATCGGGTGCTGGTCGCGGTCAGCTACGATCGAACCAGCCGAATTTCGCGGTACGACAGCCAGGTCGGGGGCCTGACGAATCTGTTGTCCGTTTTGCCACCCAACGTCGACGTCTGCTACATCAGCACGACCGGCGTCTATCACCAAACCGACGGCGTGTGGGTCGACGAGAGATCGCCGACCCGGCCCAGCCGCGAAGGCGGCCGCGTCCACTTGCAGGCCGAATCGATGCTCCACCGGATGCGTCCCCAGTCGCCTTGGTCGATCTTGCGTCTATCAGGAATTTACGGACCCGGGCGGGTACCCCGGGCCGGGGACGTGGCGGCCGGTCGGCCGATTTCGATCCCGGGCTTTTCCAGCCACGGGGGTGGGCATCTGAATTTGATCCACGTCGACGATGCGGCCACCGCAGTCATGGCGGTGTGGGGACGCAGCGACGGTTCTTTGCGGCGGCGGATGTACGTGGTTAGCGATGATAAACCGACGCCCCGCGTGGACTTCTATCGACGAATCGCTCGTGAAATCGACGCTCCCGACCCCGTCTTTATCGACCCGCCCGCCGACGCATCGACGCGGATGCGAAGCGACGGTGACAAACGGGTGTGGAATCGGCGGATGAAGTCCGAACTGGTGAACCGGTTGAAATACCCCACGTTCCGCGAGGGCTTGGCCCAAGTGATGGGTGGAGCAGTGCTTGGCTGAGCAGTGCTTGGCAGTCGAAACGGCCGCTGGCAGCGTGCGGGGTGTTCGCATCGTTGGGTCACGTCCTACAATACGGCCCCGTCCGATATCCTCAATGGATACTCCGGCCTTATCTCTCCCGCACGCCTCTCACTTGTCGACCATGCTGACTCACAAGCCGATTTTTCCTGGTGTCATCGAACTCAATTTCCAAGCCGGGGAAGTCTTGGGATGCAATGTTTACCTGGTCTACAACGCCGACGAGTGGTTGCTGATCGACATCGGATACGAAGAAACGGTCGAGGACTTTGTCGAGATCATTCGCCAGCTCGATTTCCCGCTTTCGCGATGCAAGACGCTGGTCGCAACGCACGCCGACGTGGATCACATCCAGGGACTCGCCAAGGCGAAATCGTTGTTGAAAACGACTGTGACGGCGCACCCCAACGCGGTCGTGCCGCTGCAAACCGGCGACACGCTGATCACGCTGGCCGAGATCACGGCCCAGAATTTGAAACTCGAGATGCCGCCGGTTGAGATTGAACATCAGGTCAACGATGGTGACATCATCAAGGTCGGGTCGCTGGAGCTTGAGGTCTGGCATACCCCCGGTCACACGGACAGCCAATTGGCGTTTCGGACCGGCGACGTGCTGCTTAGCGGCGACAATATCTATCGCGATGGTTGCATCGGAGCGATCGACGCTCACCACGGCAGCGATATCAAGGCGTTTGTTCAGTCGCTCGAACGCATTCGCGATAGTGACGTGAAGTGGTTGGCCCCCAGCCACGGTCCGATTTTCCGCAACGATCGGGACTTCATGAACCGCACGATCGATCGAGTACGCGGCTACTTGAAGATGGCCGATTTCGGCACGCTCGCCGAAGGATGGCCGCTGATGGACGAATGGGAAGACGAAGTCGCCGACGGGAAGCTGCCCGAAGGTCTGGATCCCTCCAATCCCTGAGGCAGAGTTTCGATCGTCGATGCTGAAAGACCAAGGTTCCTTCGAAGGGCGATTGATTTTGGCGTTTCGAAACATGCCTCCCTCCAGACTTCCTTGCTAGGGGTGCCAACGGATGGCAGGTATTGTCTGACTTCTTGAGTACTGAGGAGGCGAGATTCGTCGGGATTATCGTTATACCGGGCCATCGCATACTTTCATCAAGCTCTTGACGAGTTCCATTGACTGCAAGGGTGCAAACTTGGTACTCCCAGCGGCACTATGGCGAAAAGAAAAATCAAGCGAGAGGTCGTATTTACGATTGCGTTGGGGGCCTTCACGGTCTTGCCGATTTCGGCATCCGACGCCCAGTCTCCAACAGTCGGTGCCGGGATTGATTCGGTAACGCGACGTTCGGTCGCGTTAAACGTGGATCGCCCGTGCGTCCTGCTGCATAACGGGAACGTTCTGTTCGGCCAGGCTCACCAGTTGGGCCAATTTGTCGTCATTCGGGACGGCAACGCCAGCGAAGTGCAGTTGCCTAGGCAAGACGTCGCCTGCTGGGCCAACTCTCTGCGCGATCTTTATAGGTATCGCGTCGATCATCGAACGCGGGACGACGTTTCCAACCATCTGGCCGACGCCCAGTGGTGTATTCGCTACGACTTGTTTGACTTGGCCGCGAAGGAATGGAAAGCTGCCAAATCGATTGACCCCAACCATCCGCTGGCCCACTCAATCGAAGCTCAAATCACCCGTGCGACGCGGCAGGTCACCCGTTCGGTGCCCGTTGTCCAAACGCCCGAAGTCGACCAAGTCAGCCATGACGCGGAAGTGGACATGTCGGGTGTCGATTTACAGATGCTGCGTTTTTTCGCCACCAACATCCAGCCGACGCTGATCAATCGCTGCGGCAATTGTCACGCGAGCGAAGTCGGCCGCCCTTGGTCGATGGACGTACCCGGGGCCGGATCCCGCGCGTCGTCGCGGATGACACGCGAGAATCTTTCGGCCACCTTATCATTCGTCGACCGCGACTCACCGCTCGACAGCGAACTGCTTTCCAAAGCCGTTTCGGCTCACGGTGGCACGACGGCGCCTTTGGATCCTCGGCATGCCAAAGCGGTCGAAGCGATCAAAATTTGGCTGACCGCGGTGGCTCGATCCGGTGGCGGCGTGAGTTCGGACACCTACGTCGCCCAGCGTCCGGTCCACGCGGCCGAAACCGCAAACGTGGTGGATGAAATCGCAATCGACGAGGACATCGCTGTTGATCCATCGCCCGAAGAAATTCAGGCCATCGAGAACCGGCGTGCACCGGCACGATTGCCACAGGTCGCTGATCCGTTCAGCCCCGATCTCTTCAACCGCCGGCACTAGAACATTTTGAGAATTGACCTGGGCGTCCCAGAAGGCGTCCCAAAAAGTAGCTGCTTACGCCAGAACGTGCTCCACCCTCTGGCGATGGTAGCTACTTCAACGATGAAAATGCTTGAAAGCGGTAGGATCAGGCTTGGAAGATCCCCAGGCCCAATCGCTCGATCTCAAGCACTTGGTCGAGTCGCCGTTGGTGTCGTTCCTGGGGCTCGTATTTTGCGGCCAGGAAGCTGTCGATGATCGCGAATGCCAATTCGCTGCCGATGATACGTCCGCCAATGCACAGGACATTCATGTCATCGTGCTCGACACCCTGGTGTGCCGAATAGGTGTCGTGGCAGATCGCCGCGCGGATGCCGGGGATTTTGTTCGCCGCAACGCTGACGCCGACGCCCGAGCCGCAAATGACGATTCCTCGGTCGGCTCGGCCCTGGACGATCTCGCGAGCCACCGCGATCGCGAAATCGGGGTAATCGCAGCTGGACGTGTCGTGCGTGCCACAATCCGTCATCTGCGTGACCTGGCTACCCAGTCTCGCGGCAACGACTTCTTTCAATGGAAAGCCAGCGTGGTCGCCACCCAGGGCGATGCGGAGCGGAAAAGTGGCAGCCATCGGATCTCGATTCTTGTTCCTAGGTTTCTCGTCGCAGTACCCCTGCATCTTTTCACACCGATGCCGGTCGGTCTACGGGTTAGGTTCGGCGGCGCGTTCCGCAGGCGGGGGAACCCGCGGGGACCCGTTGGTCACAATTTGCCGTGAAACTGCGACGTTAGCTGTTGTGACGTTTTTTCTGCTTTGATACCTTACCCGGCTAGGCGCTGGCGCATCGCTAGGCGACGACACGTTTTATTCCGCTCTCTAACCCCCCCGAGCCCTTTCGGCGACTCTGGTCGTCTGTCTGAACCGAAACCGCTCAAACGTACTGGAACACACAACAAGTTATGGTCAACCGCAACCTCATTCGAAACCTCGACGACGACGATATCACCAACGAATTGGCGATCCTCGCACCGGAAGAAGAAGCCGAGGAATGGCTGCTGGAGTATCTCCAGCAAGACCAGCAGGATTACGCCCAAGGTGAAATCGTTGACGGCAAGATCGTCGAGATCAACGACGAATGGGTGCTGATTGACGTCGGATTCAAGAGTGAAGGCACCGTCAACGTCAACGAATGGGGTCCCGAAGAGGACGCGCCCAAGGTTGGCGATACGGTCAAAGTCCTGATCGAAGAGATGGAGGACGAACTTGGTGCCGCCGACGACCCCTACGGCATGATCTCGCTCAGCAAAAATAAAGCTGAGAAGATCATCGAGTGGGAAAAAATCATCGGCGAGATCAGCGAAGGCCAAGTCGTCACCGGCACGGTCATCCGCAAGATCAAGGGCGGATTGCTTGTCGATATTGGCGTGAACGTCTTCCTGCCCGGTTCACAAGTCGACATTCGACGCCCCGGCGACATCGGCGATTTCATCGGTCGCGTCATCCAGGCCGAAGTGCTGAAGATCGACGACACCCGCCGAAACATCGTCATCAGCCGCCGATCGCTGATCGAACGTCAACGCGAAGAAGATCGCGCGTACTTGATGAAAGAGCTGGAAGTCGGCCAGATCCGCAAGGGGATCGTCAAGAACATCGCCGACTTCGGTGCGTTCGTCGACCTGGGCGGCATCGACGGATTGCTGCACATCACCGATATGGCTTGGGAACGCATCGGTCACCCGACCGAAATGGTTTCGATCGACCAAGAAATCGAAGTCAAGGTCCTGCACATCGACCGCGAAAAGCAAAAGATTGCTTTGGGTCTGAAGCAAAAGGACCGCAACCCCTGGGAAAACATCGAAACGAAGTACCCTGTCGGTGCCGACTTCAACGGCGAAGTCGTCAACGTCATGTCCTACGGTGCGTTCGTCAAGTTGGAACCGGGCATCGAAGGTCTGGTCCACATTTCGGAAATGTCGTGGACCAAACGGGTCAATCACCCCAGCGAACTGGTCAACATCGGCGACGCGATCGAAGTCCGAATCCTGGGCGTCGATCCCGAAGGCCAACAGTTGTCGCTGGGTATGAAGCAAACCCAGAAGAACCCTTGGGACGAGGTCATCTCGCGTTATCCCGAAGGCCAGGACGTCACCGGCAAGGTGCGAAACCTCACCAATTACGGTGCTTTCATCGAATTGGAAGAAGGCATCGACGGCTTGCTGCACGTTTCGGACATGTCCTGGACTCGCAAGATCGGTCATCCAAGCGAAATGCTGGAAAAGGGCCAAGAGATCGCTTGCCGCGTGCTCAGCGTCGACGAACAACGTCGCCGAATTGCACTGGGTCTAAAACAACTCGATAACGACCCCTGGGATGGCGACATTCCAGACAACTACCAACCCGGCCAATTGGTCAAGGGAACCGTCACGAAGATCACCAACTTCGGTGTCTTCATCGGTTTGGAAGATGGCCTGGAAGGCTTGCTGCACATCAGCGAACTTGCCGAACACAAGGTCGAAGACCCCGAAGAAGTCGTCAAAGTCGGCGACCCGATCGAGGTTAAAGTCCTTCGCGTCGACACCGACGAACGCAAGATCGGCCTTTCGCTCAAACGAGTCGAATGGGGCGAAGAGCAAGAGAAGGCGGCCGCCGAAGCCGAAGCCGCCGGTATGCCGACGCCAATGGAAGCAGGCGACTTGAAGGGTGGTCTGGGCAGCGGCGAAGGCCCACTGATCCCGACCAGCGAATAGTCGCAGTCGCGAACAGTTAGAGTTCAAAAAGAGAGGCCCGTCAGCAATGGCGGGCCTCTTTTCGTTGGTGGATGACGGTCAAATTCTTTCTCTCCGCCCTTGACCTTCTCTTCTCGCGACCCCTTTCGCCCCTGCGCATCCGTTCGGTCCAGGCACCCCGAGAATGTACCCCCCTTACAGTGGTTGGCGCGGGCTGCAGTGAAATCTATCATCCTGCTTTAGCTTTCGCCTAGCTTGCTCATTTCGCCCAGTTCCCTGTTGAGGTCGTGGTCATGGTTCGATATTTTCGCGTAGCTTTGATCTTGATGTTAGGCTTCGTTGGGCTCGATCAGGGATGTCTCTTTGCCCAGGTAAGTGTCGATTGGGCCGCTGCCAGCACGCCGACAATCGTATTGGGGCCAGACGCGACAATCGACTATACGGCCAGTGGCATGGTTGGTGGATTTTACGACGCGATTCTGATGATCGACGATTCCGGAACCATGACGCTCGACACAGGCCAGACGGCCCCAAATGGCGGCCAGCAGATTGGGGATTGGGCGTTGTTTGCGGCACAGCGCCTGATTCAAGACTTGGACGGACGCATTCGGCTTGGCGTATCGTCCTTTTCGGCAAGAACTGATGTATTGTCGCCCGTCCGAATCATTGGCGAGAGCGACAACCGGCAGATCCTACTCGATTCCCTGGGTGGACTTCGGCGTTTCGGAACGACTGACATCGAGGGTGCTATCTTCAACGCCGCTGGCCAACTCACTGATTTAGATCCGATCGCCAATCGCAACCAGAACGTCGTGCTCATTTCGGATGGTCGGCCCAACGCGGCAGATGGAAATGGCAGACGTCAAACTGCCCAGGACGTAGCCGACGCGATCGCGGGCAGTCTCGCAAGTGACCGCATTGATACGGTTAGCGTCGTTGGACTGCCTGGATCGAACCTGACAAGTCTGCAATTGTTCGCTGATGCTGGCATGGGAGCCCTGGCGAATATCGCAAATGCGACCAACTTCGAAAATCAGCTGATCAGCATCTTTGACAATTTCGATTCTGTTGAACGATTGGATGTAATCTTGCCAGATGGAAGCCGCCTGTCCGACGTCCCAACCGATCTGGATGGCAGTTTCGCGGTAACTGGAAATATTGGACTGGGTGCCAACGTCTTTACAGCACAAGTCACCGGCACAAGCGGAGTCGTCCGCTCCGCCGAGTTCACCGTGCTGGGGGTCGCTGCCGTACCCGAACCAACGACGTTCGCGGCCTGCTGTATCGGATTTGGCGTCGTTGTAAGCATCAGGCGTCGAGCGCGTAATAAGAAGAGCAACGCTTGACTAAAGCACTTGGGCAGCACACCCTGCGAACGGCGTCGCAGGGGCAAGAAGGGCGACTGCAGCGTTTTACCGGGGCGTCAATTTCCAAGCACGTACCGAACGTACCTTCACATCGTCGCGACCTTGTTTGATCAAGTCACGGTTTGCAGGCGTGGCGACGTTACGTCCATAAAGCCCAGCGTCAACGGGAATGCGATCGCCATCGGCTTTCAGGTTTTGACCGTCCGACGAGAGTCCCGCCCCCGTGTTGGCTTCGCGTGAAAGAATCAGATACATCGGCACTTGAGGTACCAGTTTCCGATCGCGCACCACTGCCTGCCCATCAATGAACCAAATCAAAATTTCGTTCGTCCATAGCAGTCCGACTTTGTGCCAGCCCTGGTTGATCCCTGGCGAGTGAATCGATGTCTTGCCGTCACTTCGAAGTTCATTCACCGTTGACGGCGGCGTTGTCTTGCCACCAATGCACTTCATCAGCATTACCTCGTTCGGGTTGTCCCCTGAATCGGGAACCTGGTCCGGGGCGACGACCATTTCGTGCTCGTAGATATCAATTTCCAGCCCGTTGCGATGATCGTCATCGTAAGCGAGGCCTTGCTCTTTGGCCGGCATCAACCAAAAGGAATGGCGATGCGAGAGAGCTTCCATTCCTTCGAAATTGACTTCGATTTCAAAGAAGGTTCCCGGTTCAAACGAAATATTCGGCGACAACGTGTCCGTCTTTCCCGGCTGTCCCCAGTAGCCACCTTTGGGAAGCAATTCGTCCGTGCGTTCCACCGGAACCTGTTTTCCGTCGACCGATTTCACCGCGAAGGTATCGAACCAGGACGTATGGATTTCGAAGTCGGCGAAATTGACCTCGCCCAACCGAGCATCCCGGGGGTCCGGGTCCGTGTAAGCAAAATTGCGAGCAGCCGCGCCGGCGTCGCGGCTGGTGAAGTCGTCGAGATCGGCGTCGGCAACGAATCCTCGCTGGACCAAAACACCGTCTTCAAGCGACGCCGTCTCTGTCGGGTACGAGTCGTACCACGCCGCGTGACGTCGCCCCTCGGCTTGACGGTGCTGTCCGGAATTGTTGCTGACGGTCATGGTCTCACGCCGCCACAGGCCGGTTTTCGGATCCAGCACATCGGGCTTCGAAAAGTCGCTATCGAAGACCAGTTCGTAGTCGAAACGAGCCTTCGCCGATGCACTTGCAATCGCCGGAGTGTCTTGTGCAACAGCAAGCGAGCAACCAAAAAGAAAAGGCATCATCGCGACCGCGATGATGCCTTGGAGTTCGTTTTTCATTCGATTCAAACGATCAAGCAGAAAGAGTGAGAACGCGTACTAAACCACCGACGTAGTCTTCGCTTTCTTGCGACGACGCATTTGAAAGATCACACCCGCACCTCCCAACGCTGCCATCGCAATCGAGGATGCTTCAGGGACGGCGGCTGCGGTTGCGAGACTGATGTTTCGAAAATAGACGGGATTCTGGCTTGTGTTGGTTTTAAAAGTTACCAATCCATTCAGTATGGATGTGCCGGAAACGAAACCGGCGACAGTGCTTAAGTCGAACTCCAATTCGTGCCACGCACCTCCCGAGAATGCATTGATCGCCCCTGGATTCCCATCCAATGTCCAACTGTCCGTTCCCAGGTTGAAGCTTCCGGTGCTCATATTAATGGTAAATCCATTCATGTTGCCTGAGTCAGTTGAATACGCTGATACCTTCAAAAGCGTTTCCCCGGCCGGAATTACCAACGCCTTGCCGCCGTAAAACTCTAGTCCGCCACTCCTATAATTTCCGACTGGTGTGAACTTGATAACAGTATCGCCTGCAAAGGTATCGATCGCGGCAGTTCCGTTCGCGAAAAGTCCTCCGTGCTGAACCGTATTCTCAAAAAGTATCAAATCAGCCCGAGCTTCGTTGCCAGCGAAAAGAGATGCCACGGCAAAAACGCATACTGACGCCCCGATGCAAATTAGTTTTCGATTCGTATTCATATTCTTTCTTTCACGTAACCGTTTTCGAGTTAATTTTTCTCGCTGGTGTTGATTCTGCTTGCTCTGTGAACTCGCGTCCACCTCGAATGGCACCCAAAACGATATCTTTTGTGCGCAGAATCGTTTTTTTCCGTTTAATCAGAAGCTAAACGAGTAATATGGGGGGGTAAGGCCAATCTTGAGCCCCCGTTTCGTTCGACTTTTTCGAGAACCATGAAGCCGACTTTCGAAAAGCTGGTCCCGCGAACTGGCGAATCATTTCGATGCTTCGATCGTTCAGAATTGCGATCACCGGCAAAGTGGCATCGGCATCCCGAAATCGAGCTGACTTACGTGCCCATTGGTTCAGGGTCTCGAATCGTTGGCGATCACATCGGCAGCTACACCGACCACGATCTGGTGCTGATCGGATCGCAAATTCCCCATACATGGGCGTCTGATGAATACCTCGGGAAGGCGAGTGACCGACACCATGCGATCGTTCTGCAATTCCACCCTGAGTTTCTCGGGGTCGAATTTTTCGAGTGCGGCGAGATGGCTCGAATCGACGCCTTACTGAAACGCTCGCAGCAAGGTCTGTGGTACCCAGCCGAAGTAGCTCACCGTGTCGGAGCGCAGATGGAGGCGTTGGTAACAACCAAGGGGGCGAAACGTTTGCTTGGGCTGTTTTCGATCCTGCACGAATTGTCGATCTATGATGATCCGGTTCCGCTGTCGACGCAGTCCTTCGATTCACGCAACGGATCAGCTGCACGCGTTTCACCGGCGCGTCGTGCAGCCGAGACAAAGATTCAAACGGTTTGTGACCACATTGCGAACCATCTTGCCGATTCCGATCTGACTCAAATGGACTTGGCGGATTTGATTGATATGAACCCGTCGGCGTTCACGCGATTCTTCCGGCAATCGACCGGACGCACACCGTTGGCTTACATTAGCGAACTGCGAATCGGGTTGGCATGCCGACTGTTGACCGATACGGATGAATCGATCTTAGCGATCTGCAACCAGTCCGGATTCGCGAACCTATCGAATTTCAACCGCCAGTTTCGAAAACGACGTTCGACCACACCTCGTGACTATCGATCACGATTCCGCGGCGTCACGTAGTGCCGTAGCGGACTCCTAGTTGCTTGCAGCGGTCGATCGACGATTGCCACCGGTGTTGTGTGTATGATGGGGCAGTTACACGTCACGTTTTTTCGTGAGAATCTCCGTCGAACTCAACGGCACGCATTC
Source organism: Rubripirellula tenax (assembly GCF_007860125.1). Taxonomy (NCBI): domain Bacteria; kingdom Pseudomonadati; phylum Planctomycetota; class Planctomycetia; order Pirellulales; family Pirellulaceae; genus Rubripirellula; species Rubripirellula tenax. The sequence continues at coordinate 429,110 of NZ_SJPW01000007.1, read as the reverse complement.
ATGAGTACCGCTTCCCCGTTGGTCGATCGTCGCAGAATTCTGAGAGGATCAGGACTTGCGCTCGCGCTTCCGATGTTGGAGTCCATTTCGCCACGACGTGCGACGGCCGCGGCGGTGTCGTCGCCGCGGACGAAGCGACTGGTCACGATCGGGACCTATCTTGGTTTCCACTTGCCAAGTTTTTCACCGTCCGAGCAGGGACGCGACTACACAATGTCACCGGTGTTGAAGCCGCTGGAGGATCTGCGAAACGAGTTCTCGGTGTTTTCGGGACTTGACCACCGGGCCCCCAACGGGCACCAGAACTGGAAAAACTACCTGACGGGCAAAGGCACACCAGGAATTTCATTGGATCAAATCGTGGCGAAGTCGATCGGCGATCAGACTCGTTTCGAATCGCTGCAGGTCACCTGCGGATCGGGTGCCGAAGGGCGAATGAGCTTCACCAAGGAAGGCATCGCATTGCCAGCGATCGGTCGTCCAAGTGTTCTGTTCGGTCACCTCTTTCGTTCGGGAACCGACAAAGCCCGCATGGGCTATCTGTTGGACAGCGGCGGCAGTGTGCTGGATCTTGCCTTGGACGAAGCGAGTGTCTTTCAGCGTCAGGTCAACGCTCGCGATGCGGCGAAACTTGACGAGTATTTCACGTCCGTGCGCGAAGTGGAAAAGAAGCTCCAAAAACAACGCGATTGGCTTGATGTGCCGACGCCGAAGGTGACATTCGAGCTGCCCGATTTTGATCCCGTCGCGCCGGATCTGTCGTTGGAGTGCGAGAGCATCATGTATGACCTGATGGCACTCGCATTGGAAACTGATTCGACGCGAGTGATCTCGTTCATCGCGCCGGGGCAAGGCCAAGTCTTCACCATCGACGGCGAAAAACTGAGCGCCGGGTATCACGGGCTTTCCCATCACGGCAACGACCCGTCGAAGATCGCGGATTTCAACCGCGTCGGCGCCGAGCACGTCCGGCGTTTCGGAAACTTTCTACGGCAATTGAACGAAAAGAAAGACGTCGAAGGGCGACCGCTGCTGGAAACCACTGCCGTGCTTTTTGGGAGCGGAATGGGCGATGCGAATACGCACAACAATAGCCACTTACCGATCCTGCTCGCCGGCGGCGGTTTCAAACATGGCGTTCATCACTCGATCGATCGAAGCGATGCATCTCGCTCGACTCCGCTGCTTGGCGATCTTTTCTTAACCGTCATGGAATCGATGGGGTTGGAAGAGCAGCGGTTCGTGAAGGCGAATCGAAACATGAACGAGTACTTGCTTTGATTCGCAAAGGGTCGACCCATGGATAGAAGGTTTTGTTTCGCCGTCGCCGTGATGTCCTTCCTCGGGTCGGTCATGGGTGACGAACCGTCGGGAATGGTCGCCGAAACCTTTCTCGGGAAATACTGTTTGGATTGTCACGGTGCCGATGCGGCGAGTGGTGAGATTGTTCTTGATGGTGACAGCCTCGATTGGGGCGACCCATCCACGCCGCAACGATGGACTCGGGTCTACGACGTCATGCGTTCGCGAGAGATGCCGCCGGTCGACGAAGACCAACCCTCTGATGATGAAGTCGCCAACTTTGTTACTTGGTTGGATGACACACTTACGAAACACGTTCGTCCCGGTGGCACAGTACTGCGGCGGCTCAATCGCGAAGAATACGAAAACACGGTGCGCGATGTGCTGGGGATCCCGTTTTCGGTTCCGACATCGTTTCCGGCCGACACCGAATTGCACGGCTTCGACAACGTTGGTGAAGGGCTGATGCTCTCACCTCCGCTGATGGCACAGTATGTCGAGATGGCGGCGGTCGCGGCTGATCTGGTGCTTCCACCGATTCGAGCGACCGTCAAAGTCGAGCCCCAGAGTTTCCAGATTGGCCCCGGTGACTTTACGTTGAACTTTACGACCGGTCACGAAATTGACGGCGTCCTTCGAATGGCGAACTCCAGCGATCCGCTGGCACGCGGTTCGGTTTGGCCGAACCGGTTCGAAGCGATTGTCGGCGGCGTCTATGACGTCGAGGTCACTCTCTCATCATTCAAGCCGACCAAGGGCCACGTTCCGATCGTCCAACTGCTTGCTCACTATGCGGCCGGCAACGCCTACGAAAGAGCCAGTTCACTGCCGTTACTGGCCGAATTTCGGATCGAAGGCGATGCCCCCGAGACGTTCCGAGCAACGGTGGAACTAGAACGCGGCCAAACGCTGGTCGTTCACTATGAAAACTCGCCGCTGAGAAGCGACAAGGTCGATAACGCCTCAAGTTTGGAACGGATCTCGGGCCAGTTGTTGGAAGCGTTTCGCGAAGACCCCGAACTGGGCGCGGCGTGGATGAAGGCCGGCTATCAACGATCCGATCGCGGATGGTCGTGGTGGAAACGCATCCAAGAAATACGGACGAAAGGTGGGCTCGATGTCGCGTCGTTCGATCCGGATTCGGCGCAGGTGAAGGCCTTTGCGATCGAGATGGCCCGCCGGAATGTCGACACGGTTGAAACGATGGACTGCATGAGTTTCTTTCGGGGGCCGTGCATCGAAATTCACCAGATGTCCGTCGTTGGGCCGACGCGAGTGATCGAGGATAAATCGGTCGTCCAGCAACGACGGCGTACGGAACGTTTCCTGGGCAAAGGGAACCCTCGCGACGACGCGTCTTACGCTCGGGACGTCCTGCGACCGGTGCTGGACAAGGTGTTCCGGCGACCGGCAACCGATGCCCAATTGAACAAGTATGTTTCGATCGCGATGTCTCACGCGGCCCAACGCGGCCGTTTGGAAGACGGGCTTCACCTCGCACTTCGCGCGGCACTCTGCTCGCCAAGTTTTCTGTTTCGGGAGTATCGCGTCGGCCCGCTGGACGACTTCGACCTCGCCGCGCGGCTGAGCTACTTTTTAACCAGCAGCCCGCCGGACGATGTGCTTCGCGAACTTGCTGCCAACGGCAGGCTTTCCAATCCCGATGTACTTGAACAGCAAACGCGTCGCTTGCTCCAGCACAACAAGGTAAAGCATTTCCTTGATTCGTTCGTCGGACAATGGCTCGACCTGCGACTATTGCCACAAATCATGCCCGACGTGCGGTTATTGAAGTGGACCGACAAAGATCTGCGAGCAGTCACGGATGAAACGCAACTTTTCGTCGCAGAGATACTGAATCAAAATCTCTCGATTGAGACCTTCATCGATCCCGATTTCACCTACCTCAATCGTCGCAACGCGAAGCTGTACGAGATCAAGTTCTCAAACTCTGAGAAAATGACACGGGTAGACATCCCGCGCGGCGGACGTCGCGGTGGCATCCTGACTCAGGCCAGTGTGCTGATGGCAACCGCCAACGGCGTCGATACTCAACCCGTGTTACGTGGCGCTTGGATGTTAGAGAACGTTTTCGGAATGCCGACTCCGCCACCACCGGCGAACGTGCCTGCCATCGAGCCTGATACAACGGGTGCGAAATCGATTCGCGAACTGTTGGATCGACACAAGGCCGACGCCAGTTGTGCTCGGTGTCACGAGCGAATCGATCCGCCCGGCTTCGTGCTTGAAAACTATGATCCCGTCGGCCGGTGGCGAGAATTCTATCCGATCTACATCAAAAAAGGCGACAAAGTCGTCGCATCAAACGGGTTACCGGTCCAATCCAGCAGCACGCTGCCGGACGGAACGCCACTGGGCGATGTGACGGATCTGAAACGATACCTGATTGCAAATATCGACATCTTTTCTCGCTGCCTGACCGACAAACTACTGACCTATGCGACGGGCCGGTCGATGAACTATGGCGACCGTAAGGTGATCGACCGCGTCGTCGCCGACGTGCGGCAACGGGGCAACGGATTTGCCGATCTGATCGTTGCCGTGGTCCAAAGCGAATCGTTTCGTTCCAAGTAAACGGTGCAGTTGTTTACGGTTTTTTTCGCACCACGTTTGTGGAACGCACAACGCTTCAACACGATCGTCGCTCGGTCGGGTTGCATTGCCCGTTGTCGATGCTGCTTTTTTCCATCGTTCGTTCCGCGCGCATCGAAGCGACGATTTCGGTGGACATGACTTCGCGCGCCCTTGCTTGAAAGTGTTCCACTGGGGCGCACTTCGAAGTGTTTTTGTGCCGATATGCACACTCCGGTGCGTTCGCAAGTCTTTGCTGTGGAAAGATTTGCGGATCGTGTCGGACCGAGGAGAAAGATCGGCTTCTCACGCCGCATGGGTCGATAGGAATCGTGTCTCGCGAAGAAAGTTGCAACGAGTGCGGCCAAGCGGGCGATTCAAGGACGGAGGACACTACGATGAAACATATACTTACCGCGGCTCTGGTCGCATTAGCGGGATGGCAAGCTTCCGCTTCCCCGGCGGATGCCGGATGGTTCGACGACGTCGCTTGCGATCAAGCATGTGACGCTTCGGCTTTCGATGCGGCTTGTGGCGACCGCGATTGTTTGTTGGCCGGTTTAATTAAGCCAAGCGATCATTGCTTTGACGACTTCATCAGTCCGATGATCGACTTTGTCTTCTTCGAAGACCCGCGGACGCTGACAGAACTTCGACCCATTTTCGTCCAACATCGCTTCCCCAACACTTTGGGCCCAGCCAACATTCCCGCGGGCGGTGATCTGCAACTGTACGCGTTGCAGTTTCGATTGGCACTGACCGATCGGTTGAGCTTGATCGCAGTCAAAGACGGCTACATCGTCGACGGCAGCAAAGGAACGCTGGATGGGTTGCTCGATTCAGGTTGGGCCGACGTTTCGGCGGGTTTGAAGTACAACCTGATTCGCAATGCAGACACGGGGACGCTCGCTTCGGCCGGCTTCACCTACGAAATCCCGATGGGATCTGAAGACGCGTTGCAAGCGATTGGTGATGGCGAGTTCCACCTGTTTGCATCCGCCGGCCAACGATTGCTCGGTGGCAATGCGCACTATCTGACTTCGTTCGGCTACGTTTTCCCGGTCGACAACGACGTTCAAACGACATCGATTCACTGGCTGAATCACTTTGACGTGCGGATGACGAAGCAAACCTACGCGTTCACGGAATTCTCGTGGCGTCATTGGACCGACAGCGCCAACGTTGGTCTTCCACTGGGGGTTGCCGGTGAAGATCTCTTGAACCTGAACGCCACCAATGTCACCGGAAATGACTTGGTGACACAGAACGTGGGTCTGAAGTACAAGCCCAACGGTAACTTCGAAGCCGGTGCCGCTTACGAATTCCCGCTGACTTCCTTTAAGGACATCATCCGCGATCGTTGGCAGTTCGAAATGATCTTTCGCTACTAAGAATTCCAGCGAGAGGAAATATCCGCTCCTCGACGCCCTGTCATCAATGAAAAGCCTTTCGTTCGAGTATTTGCTCGGACGAAAGGTTTTTACGTTGCCACCTCGGCCACCGTCAACGTGCGTTCCAGTCGGTCTCGTAGGAGTATCATTTGATCGGTGCTCAAATTTTGGCCGACAAGGCTGGCAACGTGTAGCCCGGCAATGGTCGCTGCGCCGATTGGGATCGCGACCAACGTCCACGGCGTGTCACCCATCCACCACTGGACATATCCGTAGATCGACGCGGCAAACATTAAAATCAAAACGACGAAGTAGATCGCCATGAACATGGTCCAGATTTCCGGACGCGGTGCAAATCGGCAATGCAGCCGGGATCCCGCCTCGGTGTCGCTGACCTGGACCGAAAGATGGGGCGACCAAAACCGTCGATGCTGCTGCTCGATTTTGTAGTCAACGCACATCGATGCTGCGACAGCCATCCCTTGCAGTTCGGGTGACTTGAACGCCAGCCGCATTCGTTCGATGACCGATTTGGCCGGCATCGAAGTGTCGATGGTGAATGAAGGTTGCAGCCGCAAAAACTTGATCATGCCAACGCTCCACCGGCATCGGGTTTAACCGTCTATGTTCGAATCACCGGTGATCTTATCGCGATAGGTAGCCAGCCGGGCCAGGGCGTCGTCGACGTCACGTCGAGACGCACCTTGGTGCTCCATCGCATCGGCAAAGTGACCACAGAATTTCGCGAAATGCACAGCCGTGATTCCGCGACCGTGATGGATCGAGTTGAGTTCGGCGCCGGTGTAAGTCGACGGCCCATCGAGCGCCGAGGCGAAAAAGTGGTACTGCATACTTCGCAGGCGATCCATCGGTACGCCTTCAAAGAAAGGTGACAGAAGCCCGTCCTCCAAAACACGTCGATACATTTCGTCAATGATTTTTGTGACGCCTGTTACGCCACCTAAACGATCAAATAAAGCTTCAGACGCATCTGACATAACGGAAAATCTCGGCGTAGAAAATCGTCGGATGAATATCACTGTGAAAGGCAGACGATCACATCACAAGTTTAGCGACCGGACGGCGATCCGGGTACGGTTTTTCGGGCATCGGATGGCTTCACTTCCGCTTGATTCGGTTCAGGCCATTCAGACGGAATCAGCTGAACATCGCCACGCGGCTTCATATCAGCGACTCGCCGTGAATCACGAACGTAATCGTGGCACGAAATGCAAATCGTTGTGGTGTGAAGATAGGTGAAAGAGACGGCTTCACGGTTTCGCCTTTGTGCGAAGTCTTCCAGCAGATTGCATTGGCGGCGAAACTCTGTGCTGAAATGTTCGTACACCGGATCTCGATGCCGAGGCCACTCCGCCGCATGGCTGATACGTTTCATCTCGCGAGCTCCGCGGCCGATCAAATCGAAATCATTTCGGCACAAGCCTTCCAGCACGTTCTGCGAACTTGAGAGCTTCGCTTTCATCAAGTCGCCTTCTGCGTCCTTGATTTGGCTGACGGGAGGATCACCCCAAAGATCTGCATCGAATCCGCCCCCAACGGCGATCCAAACGCCGGCCAACAAAACCAATCCAACCCGAACTCCAATGAATCTACGCATCGTGAAAGCCTCCAGCCAAGAAATGCCATCTTTGGGTTTGGCAAATTTTGTGCCGTCGGTCAATCGACGTCTTAGTGACCTAGAAGCGAGACAGTGACGCACGGTGTGTGCGAATCCGATCGCCTCAGGCGTTCGTTTCCTGCGAGTGAGTTGTCTGCATCCGATCACGCAGCTCTTTGCAGGCATCCGCCGGGTTGCTGCACAATCCGCAACTCACGCTTCCGTCATCGTTCGTTTTGTTGGCGATACCGCCGCACGAACCGCTGATCGCCTTGCGGCCGAAAATGACGCCGACCGCCATCGCCATCAATATCGTGGCGAAAGCAATCGTTGTGATCGCCATTACCACCCAAGGAGAGCCGGCGGAATCAACCGCTTTAACGGGTGACGCCTGAACGGCACCGACGGGTGATGCGGTTGAGTACTGGGACAATGTTCCGGTTCCGATTCGCAAGAATTCATCGCCAGCTCGCGAGATCAACAAAGTGTCTAAACCCTCTTTGGTGGCGATCGCCAGACCGTCGTCCGGGCCTAGGACATTGATCGCTGTTGCCCAAGCGTCTGCGTCGACGCAGCTTGCCGTGACAACCGAGACGGATGCCAGGGCATGATCGATCGGTCGTCCGGTTCGTGGATCGATGGTGTGCGAATAGCGTTTGCCGTCGCTTTCAAAAAAGTTCCGATAGTCACCTGATGTCGCCATTGCGCGATCGCTGTCACTGGTGCTCAACGCGTGGGCGACGGTCCATTGATCGGTGGCTGCGTCGGGCATTTGGATACCGACCTTCCACCACTGGCCGGCCTTCGAGCCGCTGGTGCGAACTTCGCCTCCGATTTCGACGAACACATCTTTCATACCCTTAGAATTCAAAAACTCGACCACGCGATCAACGGCGTGGCCCTTTGCGATTGCGGAAAGGTCGACCATCAATGATGGAATCGACTTCTTTAACGATGGCGGGTCCATGCGGACAGTCAGTTTTTGATAGCCGATCGTCGCGAGCAGTTGCTGGATCGTTTCGTCGCTAGGCGCTTTGCCGGTGCGAGGACTGGGGCCGAAGTTCCAGGCGTTCACCAGCGGCGCAACCGTAATGTCGAAGGCACCATTGGTTTTAACGGCGATCGACAGCGCCGCGTCAACAACGTCCGCAAATTCGGGACTGATGGGGAACCAGTCCGTCGAATCCGACGCGTTGAACCTGCTGATCTCGGACGATTTCAAGTACGTCGACATCTGGTCGTTGACGTTACGAAGGACGCCATCGATGTCGATTCTCAGGTCATCCACGTCGACCGATTCAGCGGGCCCGAAGACCTTGACCGAGTAGGTCGTTGCCATCGTTTGGCCGGAAAATTCGAGCATCACTGAATCGGCAGCAACAACACTTGAGAGCGAATCGCAAAGTAGCAATCCGACAAAGCCGACCATCACCAGACCGCGAAAGCGGATCATCATTTCGCTCGAAGTTAGGAGCCATCGCAAACGGCCGTGGATTTCCACGGCCTGAATTCGTCAATCGCTTAGCCGCCGAAGTCGTCGTAAGCGATGTTTTCGGGTTCAACACCCAAATCGTCCAACATGCGGAAGACGGCTTGGTTCATCATCGGCGGACCACAGATGTAGTACTCGATATCTTCCGGTGCCGCGTGCTTGGACAGATAGTTTTCCAAAAGTACTTGGTGAATGAAGCCGACGTAGCCGTCCCAATTATCTTCCGGCGCCGGTTCCGACAACGCGATATTGAACTTGAAGTTCGGAAAGTCCTTTTCGATTTCACGAAAGTGATCGACGTAGAACAGTTCACGAGCGCTTCGACCGCCGTACCAATACGAAACCTTGCGGTCTGTCTTGCCACGTTTGAACAACTCGAAGATGTGGCTTCGCAACGGCGCCATTCCCGCACCACCACCGATGTAGACCATTTCCGCGTCAGTGTCTTTGATGAAGAACTCGCCGTACGGACCACTGATTGTCGCCTCGTCGCCGGGTTTCAGGCTGAAAATCCAACTGCTCATTTTGCCAGGCGGCACATCGGGCATCCGCGGCGGCGGTGAAGCCACGCGAATGTTTAACATGATGATGCCCTTTTCACCGGGATAGTTTGCCATTGAATAGGCACGGACCACCGGTTCGTCGACCTTCGACACGTACCGCCAAATATCGAATTTGTCCCAATCGCCATGGAACCGCTCCTCGATATCGAAGTCTTTGTAGTTGACAACGTGAGGCGGGCATTCGATTTGGATATAACCGCCGGCCTTGAAATCGACTTCCTCGCCTTCGGGTAACTGCAGTACGAATTCCTTGATGAAGGTCGCGACGTTCCGGTTGCTCAGAACCTTGCAGTTCCACTTCTTGGTGTCGAACGCTTCCGGCGGCACTTCAACCGTCATGTCGGTCTTCACTGCGACTTGGCAACTAAGACGTTCGCCTTCGGCGGCTTCTTTTTTGTTGATGTGGCCCTTTTCGGTCGCCAAGATGTCGCCCCCGCCATCGGTGACCTTCACCTTGCACTGGGCACACGTCCCGCCACCGCCGCACGCACTGCTGACGAAGATGCCGGCATCGGCCAAGGCGCCCAGTAGTTTTCCACCGGCGGGGATTTCGACCGTTTTTTGATTGTTGATCAGGATTTTGACCGGACCCGAAGCCACGAGTTGGCTTTTGGCAGCCAAGATCAAAAAGACGAGCGCAATCACCACAACCGTGAACATCGCGACGCCAAGAAGAATGGTAGTCATGCTTTTTTAAGCTCGTGAGTGATTGTTAGAGGCTGATGCCGCCGAAGGACATGAACGCCAAAGCCATCAGGCCGACGGTGATGAACGTGATACCTAAACCGCGAAGCGGTGGCGGAACGTCACTGTATTTCATTTTTTCGCGAATGCCGGCAAGCGCAACGATCGCCAACGCCCAACCGACGCCGCAACCCAATCCGTAGACGCAGGCCTCGGGGAAGTTGTAGCTGCGGTCCTGCATGAACAACGATCCGCCCAGGATCGCGCAGTTCACCGTGATCAGCGGCAAGAAAATACCCAGCGCGTTGTAAAGCGGCGGGAAGAACTTATCCAGAACCATTTCCAGGATCTGAACCATCGCTGCGATCACGCCAATGAAGCTGATGAAGCCCAGGAACGACAAGTCAACGTTGGCAAAGTCGACCGTGCTGGTCGAAACGCCCAAGTCGTTGACCCAAGTCATGGCGCCTTTCTTCAGCAACCATTCATTAAGCACTTGGTTAGCCGGAATGGTGATTGCTTCGATCACGATCACCGCAGCGCTGAGTCCGAGGGCCATTTTGACGTTCTTGCTGATCGCCAGAAACGTACACATGCCCAAGAAGAAAGCGAGCGCAAGGTTTTCGATGAAAACAGCTTGCAAAAAGATGCTGAGTAGATTTTCCATGGTTCGCTTACGCCTCTTCGATTTGTTCAGGCTTCCAGGCTCGGATTGCCCAGATCATGAATCCGATGATGAAAAATGCGCTGGGAGGCAGCAGCATCAAGTTGTTCGGGTTGTACCAGCCACCATTGCGATCGAGCGCGAAGATTTCGATGCCGAACAGTGAACCGCTGCCGAACAGTTCGCGGAAAAACGCCACGACAAGCAGCACTACACCGTAACCCAATCCGTTGCCAATCCCGTCAAGGAAGCTGATGCCCGGATTGTTTTTCATTGCGAATCCTTCGGCGCGACCCATCACGATACAATTCGTGATGATCAGGCCGACGAAGACGGACAACTGTTTGCTGATGTCATAAAAGTAAGCCTTCAACAGTTGGTCGACCACAATCACCAGCGATGCGATGACGGTCATCTGCACGATGATCCGGATGCTGCTGGGGATGAACTGTCGAATCGCGCTGACGCAAAAATTGCTGCACGCCGTGACCGCGACCACCGCAAGGGCCATCACTAACGACGTTTCCATCTTGCTGGTCACCGCGAGCGCCGAACAGATCCCTAGGATCTGCAGCGCGATCGGATTGTTGTCGACCAATGGGTCGACAAGCACGTCCAAAGGTTTCTTAGCCATTGATCGATTCTCCGGATTGGCGGATGTCGGCGGACTGATCGCTCGATGCGTCAGACGATTTTTTGTCGGACTTCGTTGCGTTCCCGATCGGGGCGCCGCTTTCGATGTCCTTGCCAAGTTTCTTCAAGAACGGACCGTAAGCATCGTCGCTTGCCCAGTAACGCAGCATCTTGGTGACACCGTTGCTGGTGATCGTTGCGCCGGACAATCCATCGACGGCGTAAACATTTTCAGCCGGCGCGGGGCCCTTGAATACGAGTGCCGCTGGTGTACCGTCCGCGTCGTAAAGTTTGCGTCCGTCCCACTTGGCCTTCCAAGCCGGATTGTCGACTTCGCCACCCAGACCGGGCGTTTCTTTGTGTTGATAGTACGTCAAACCTTGGATGGTTTTGAGGTCGCTCTTCAACGCCAAATAACCCCACAAAGTCCCCCATAAGCCTTTGCCGTAGATCGGCAATACGACTTGTTGGATCGTATCGCTGCCCGGTCGTTTGACGAAGTAAACCTTCATCACCGACGGACGCGACACTTCGCCTGGGTCATAGGTCGGGTTCTCGATCGGCACGCTGGTGTCGGGATCCGAAGCCGCTTCGGCTAAGTCCCAATCTGCCGCTTTGACTTCGTTGTTGAACGAACCGTCATTCATGTTGATCAACGCTTCGCTGACCCAACCGTACAGTTCGTCGATTTGTTTCTTTGACAATTTGCTTGCCGGCAAGCCGTACTCTCCAAGGGCCAAGCCGGCCGCATCAAGAATGTTCTTTTGCTGGTCAAGTTTCTCGTTGGCAATCTGCGTCGGCTTCAGCGCGACCGCTGCGGCACTAACGGCCAGCGAGCAGACGACGCATAGAACGGCCGCAGTTGCGATCGTACGAGAGAGTGAATCAGGTTGTTGCATAGCGTGCCATCCTCCGGCGAACGTTCAGTTGGACCACGAAGTAATCGATCAGCGGCGCGAACACGTTGCCGAACAGAATCGCCAACATGATGCCTTCGGGATAAGCCGGATTCACGACACGGATTAGAACGGTCATGAAACCGATCAATCCGCCATAAACCCATTTACCGGTTTCTGTCATCGAAGCACTGACCGGGTCGGTTGCCATAAACACCAAACCGAACGCCAATCCACCGACGACCAAGTGCCACAGGGGTGAAACGCTGAACATCGGGTTGGTGCCGCTGTTGACGCCCATCATCAAAAAGGACGTTGCGGTGACGCCCGCGACGACACCGGCCATGATTTTCCAAGACCCGACGCCCGTAGCGATCAAGATCAATGCACCGACGATGCACAACAGTGCGCTGGTTTCGCCGATGCAACCTTGGATCGTGCCCAGGAATGCGTCCGTCCAAGTGATCGAACCGGTCCAATTGGCTTGTTCGCCAGCGGCCGGTCCGACGGTGTAGTTGATGGTCGAAAGTGCATCGACAGCCTTGGTGCCTGCGGGCGCCGCGGCCATTCGGCCCAGTGCGGTCGCACCGCTGAACCCGTCGACGGCTGTCCAAACGCGTTCACCGCTGATTTGTCCGGCATAAGCAAAGTAAAGGAACGCGCGACTGGTAAGCGCGACATTCAAAAAGTTTCGTCCGGTGCCGCCAAAGACTTCTTTGGCGACGATCACCCCGAAGGCGATACCCACCGCCACTTGCCAAAGCGGTATCGAGGCGGGAAGCGTCAACGGAAACAACAGCCCGGTTACCAAGAACCCTTCGTTGATTTCGTGGCCTCGAAGTACACTGAAGACCAATTCGATGTGACCACCGACAAACATGCAAACGATGTAGATCGGCAGGAAGTGAATCGCGCCCAACACAAAGTTGTCGACGATGTTTTTCGGGTCGTGACCAAAGCCCATCCCGTCATGGATGGCATAGTGCCAATCCTGTTCGACGCTGACGCCGACGGCAGCAGCCTGTTCCATCGCGGTATTTGCGATGTAGCCGACGTTCCACATGCCGAACAATGTTACGGGGACCAAGGCCATGACGACCGTGATCATCATCCGCTTCAGGTCGATGGCATCGCGAACGTGCGTAGCACCCTTCGCGACTTCACCGGGTGTGTAAAGGAACGTGTCGAGGGCTTCGTACATCGGGTAAGCCATCTCGAGCGGCCCACCCTTGGCAAAGATCGGGTGAATTTTATCGAGGACGGTGCGAAGTGCTTTCATGGATCAACCTTCTCGTTCGATCGTATTCAGGCTCTGGCGAAGCAGTGAGCTGTATTCGTATTTTCCTGGGCACACAAACGTGCATAGCCCGAGGTCTTCTTCTTCCAATTCCAAAACGCCCAACTGTTGGGCTTCATCGGTGTCGCGGTAAATCAGCGAACGAAGTAATTGCGTCGCCAAAATATCCATCGGCATGACTTTTTCGTACGTTCCCAGCGGCACCATGGCGCGTTCGCTGCCGTGGGTGCTGGTGGTGAACGGAAACTTTTTGTTTGGTAGTCCGGCGGACGCAAAGACTCGTGTGACCGAAAACTTGTCGAAGCCGGGCTTTTGCCAACCCAGGAACTCTCGCTCGTCACCTTCGGCAATGACGGAGACTTGGTTGTGGTATCGGCCCAGGTAACTCTTGGATCCGACAGCTTGGCGGCCGCAAAGCACGCTGCCGCTGATCGGACGAATTTTGATGGACGCGTCGTACTCGCCGTCAATCAGTTCCGTGACGCTGGCACCAAGCCGGGTCTGCAACAATCGCGGTTGCCCGATCACGGGTCCGGCAAGCGAAATCACACGGCGGACGTCGATGGTGCCGGTCTGTAGAAACGAACCGAAGGCACACACGTCTTGGTAACCGATGTACCAAACCGTCTTGGTCGGGCCGACCGGATCGAGGTGGTGGATATGAGTTCCCACCAATCCGGCTGGGTGGGGACCGCCGAACGTTTCGACTTGAATTCCGGCAACACCGGAGCCAGGGATCTCTGACGCGGGAGCCTTGCAAAGGAAGACTTTGCCGTCGGTCAATTTGGTCAGTAATTGCAGGCCAAGGTTGAACTGATCTTTGCGATCGGCGATCGCAATCGCAGGATCGGCACTGAGCGGATTGGTGTCGATCGCTTGGACAAAGATCGAATGGGGCACCGAACCAGGGACCGGCACCTTGCCAAACGGACGCGTTCTTAGCGCCGTCCACATGCCGCTTTGAGTCAAGCTATCCGTCAAGCTCTCGCGAGACAGTGATTGCGGGTCCTTGCCGACAATCCCTTCGAACTCGACGCGGTCGTCGCCATCACCGTCGACTTCGATCACGACCGATTCGAACTTGCGTTTGGCGCCGCGGTTCACTTCGGCGACGGTGCCCGAAGCGGGGGCGGTGTAAACGACGCCAGGATTCTTCTTGTCTTCCAGAATCGCTTGGCCCAATCGGACGCGGTCACCCGGGGCAACCAACATCGTCGGCTTCATCCCGATGTAGTCGTCGCCAAGCAGGCCGACCTTTGCGACTCGCGGAGCGATCTCGATGTGTTGCTCTGGACTACCCAGGATAGGTAGGTCGAGGCCTCGTTTGATGGTTGTCATCAATGACTTTCTGATGGAAAGAGCATCTTTTGCCGAAAAAAACGTCGCTTCGCCGAATCGCAAATTTCGGAAAAGCAGGTGACTTTGTGAAAAAAATCACAAAGTAGGTCCGAGTCAAAGCCCGCACTCCATTGACGGTGTGCGGGCCAAACTCGGTCGTTCCAGGGCTGGCCCCCGGCGAATGCGTCGCCCAAGAGGGTGCCCTGAGCATTCGACCAAATCCGCAAGAGATTTTGATGAGCGTCGAATCCGACGCCAGCAATCAACGCTTTCTTGCGGATTCATGCGAGAACGAAATATGCCACAGAGGCCGATTCGTCGCAACGCCACTGTGTTTTCTGGCGGGCAATTCATGTCGAACCGGCGCTAATGCGGTGGATCGTTCCGCTAAGTCGCCGCAAGGGCATCGCATCGCGAGTGTCGATGAGGTGCGCCTCGACTTATTTACGGAAAATATGTCAGATGATGGGCTACTTACGTCGCGGGCGCACGCCCGCGATCTTTCGCACACTTTGACTCTTCTGCTTCCCAGCGGTCTGCACACTAGGAAATTGTTCGATCATGGCTAACATTCGCCCCCTCTTTGCTGTCATTTTTGTTTTGACTGTTTCGTTGGTGTTGACGCCGGGTTGCGGAACAAAAACGGCGGCACCTGCGCCTGCTTCAACTTCCGGCGACCATGATCACGATGATCACAACCACGGCGATCATGATGACCACGACCACGACGATCATGCCGGTCACGATCACGCCGCGCATGGCCCCAACGGCGGTCACATGGTCGATCTGACGGGCGGCGCGCACGCTGAGTGGGCGCACAACGACGATCAGGAGTTGCTTGCGGTTTATCCCGAGAATGCGGATCAGGTTACCGGCGTCGAAATGAAAACAACGATCCAGGGCGAAACGACGGTCTATCCGTTTGAAAAAGCCGACGACGATTCAATGACGGTCTACTCGTTGACGAGTCCTGAATTGCTGACGGCAATCAAGATGGGTGACGCGGTCGAAACCGTTCTCGTGATCACCACCAAGGAAGGTGAAGCGACTGGAAAAGTTGTTCATCACGCCCACTAAAAAAGCCACCCCACACACTTTCATTGCCTTTCTCGTTTGCGAAGGGCACGCGTGCGGGCGGCGAGGGGGGGTTCAAGAATCGAATCCCTCATCCCCCACCTTCATTCGACGCTCGTCAATCACAAGCGTCGGAAATCAGACCCAAATCCAATGACGCTCACGACCCCAACTCTCTCCAACCTCGCGACCTGTACTTTGCGCCGTCCTGATATTCGAAACGTTGTCATCATTGCCCACGTCGACCACGGCAAAACCACGTTGGTGGATTGCTTGCTGCGTCAAAGCGGTCAGTTCCGCGACGCCGAACTGCGGGGCGAGCGGATCCTTGATTCGAACGACCTGGAAAAAGAACGCGGCATCACGATTCTTTCGAAGAACATCGCGCTGCCCTACGAAGGCGTGAAGATCAACGTCATCGACACGCCGGGACACGCTGACTTTGGCGGCGAAGTCGAACGAGTCGTCCAAATGGCCGACGGTTGCTTGGTCTTGGTCGATGCGGCCGAAGGCCCGATGCCTCAGACGCGTTTCGTGCTAGAAAAGGCTCTGCAAGCCGGTTGTACGCCGATCATCGTGGTCAACAAGGTCGACCGCCCCGATGGGCGCCCGCTGGAAGCTCTTGACGAAGCGCTTGAATTGCTGGCCGAACTCGGTGGCGAGGAACAATTAGACAAGGTGAAGTACGTCTTCACCAGCGCGAAGGAAGGCTTCGCGACCCTGGATCCCGCCGTCAAGACAACCGACATGCGGCCGTTGTTCGACTTGGTGCTTTCGGCACTGCCGGGTCCCGAAGTCGACGAAGAAGCTCCGCTGCAAATGATGGTAACGACATTGGGTTGGAGCGAGTACGTCGGTCGAATCGCGATCGGTCGCATCGCTGCTGGTGAAATCAATGCGGGTCAAACGATCGAACTGCATCAGAAGAACGGCCCTGTCAAAGTCAAGGCAGCCGGTTTGTTCGTTTTCGACAACTTGGGACGAACCGCCGCCGAATCGGCAAGTGCCGGCGACATCGTCGCACTCGAAGGACTGGTCAACGTCGAAATCGGCGACACGATCTCGGCCATCGATGCGAATAACGCACTGCCTCGATTGAAGGTCGACGAACCAACGCTTGAGATGGTTTTTAGCGTCAACAGTTCACCGATGGTCGGACGCGAAGGGAAGTTCGTGACGACGCGTCAATTGAAGGCGCGGCTGGAAAAAGAACTCGAACGAAACGTCGCGCTTCGAGTCGAAATGATCGAAGGCGCCGAAGCGTACGCCGTCAAAGGCCGCGGCGTTTTGCACTTGGCGATTCTGATCGAAACGATGCGCCGCGAGGGCTTTGAGCTTTCGGTTGGCAAACCACGCGTTATTTTCAAAGACATTGACGGTAAGAAGCACGAGCCGTTCGAAAGGCTTCAAGTCGAAGTGCCCACCGAAACGATGGGGCCGGTGATGGAATTGGTCGGGCTTCGCCGCGGTCAGCTCGAAGAAATGAATCCTCGCGGCGAATACACGATGTTAAGGTTTCTGATCCCATCGCGAGGACTGATCGGACTTCGTACACGCTTGCTCAACGCGACTCGCGGTACGGCGATCATCAATCACCGCTTCGAAAGCTATCGTCCGATCGAAGGCGACGTGCCCAAGCGTTCCAACGGCGTGCTGATTTCGATGGTCGGTGGCAAAACGGTTCCGTTTGCGATGTTCGGTTTGCAGGACCGTAGCGAGTTGTTGGTGCCGGCCGGTATCGAAGTTTACGAAGGCATGATCGTTGGCGAAAACGCACGCGAGAATGATTTGACCGTGAACCCGTGCCGCGAAAAGAAACTGACCAACATGCGTGCATCCGGAAGCGATGAAAACGTCGTCCTGAAGCCGCCACGTGACATGTCGTTGGAAGCCGCACTGGAATACATCGAAGAAGACGAGCTCGTCGAAGTCACTCCGCTGAACATCCGCTTGCGAAAGATTTTGTTGAAAGAATCTGATCGTCGACGCACTGGACGTAGTGCGTAGTTCCGACGGCCGTTCAGCATAAGCCGATCGCACCAAGCCGGCGGGACATCGGGTCTCGCGGGCGAGTTCGCGACTTGGTCATCCCGCCGCCGTCATTGCAAACGACAGCGTCAGCCTGCTGGTTCGTCGGGTTACTGGTTTTTTGTTGGATCGTCCAACAGATCGCCTTCGGTGATAATCGTAAAGCCTTTTTCTTGCAGCGTTTGCATTGCGAATTCGATGTTGTCGACCATGATCGCGACGGCCGGCTTGCCGTTGGGGCGGATCAACATCGGATAGGCTTGCGTGATGTTCAGTTCCGCTTGCAGCAGCGCCGAACAAACTCGCAGCAACGGTTGTGGGCCTTCGGGCAGCTCAACGCCGATCAAGTCCGTTTCGATCATCGCCAATCCGCTGCGTTCCAAAATCTCGCGACCTCGGTCCGCGTCACTGACTAGGAATCGAACGAACGCACACTCGGCTGCGTCACTGATCGAAAGCGCACAAACCCGGATTCCGGTGCCTTCGAAACGTTTGACCACTTCCAAGAGCTGCCCGACGCGGTTCTCCAAAAATATTGTGAACTGTCGAAGGGCCGGATAGTTGCGGCCGCGAATGGTTTCGAACGAAGTTGCTGAATCGTCGCCGCTGCTCATCGTCGGTTCATCCTGTGATGGGTGGTTTTGCCGCGTCGCCTTAGATTGATCTGCCCTAAAGCCTGTGCAGAGTCTAGGCTCCATTGCGGTTTGCAGTCAATTCGACCGGCATTTTGCCCCAGTATTCTTCCATCACCCCGCCCATTGCCATGCCCTTGAATCCCAATAACCCGCTGAATCGGCATCAGGAAACGATTCGAGTCACGTATCAAGAAACCGACGGCCAACGGCGAGTCCACCACGCCAACTACTTGAACTACTTCGAACGCGGTCGGGTCGAGATGCTTCGAGCGGCGGGCGTCAGCTACAAATCGTTCGAGGACGCCGGCAAGATGCTGGTGGTGACCCAAATGAATGTCCGCTACACCGCAGCCGCCGAGTTCGACGACTTGCTGACGTTGACCGTCGAGACGACCGAGATCCGAAAGGTTCGGATTCGACATCGCTATCAGATTCACCGCGGCGACGAACTGATCGTTGACGCAGACTCGACGATCGCCTGTGTGGACGAAACGGGAAAGCCTTCGAAGTTACCGAAGGCTTTCCTTGAACACGAGTGACTTGAACACGAGTGACTTGAACACGAGTGAAAGAACGCTTGAGTCATTGACCCTTCAATTGGCTCGCCTTCTTGACCATCTGGATAAACTCGCTGCGGAGTCCTTCTTCGTCGCTGCCTTTCGCCGCCTTGGCGGCTTTCATCACGTCGGCCATCTTCCAGTCGCCGGCATGTCGGCTGCCGCGAAGTTGCATTCCGAATCCCGCCACAGCGGCGGCGAATCGGGTTGATTCGTCGGCTTCGTCAAACGACATGTCCTCGTCGACGATCGGAAAGTCCACGCGAGTGCTCGTGTCGCCGTCGGGTTGCTTGTACCGGATCCGAACGGTCAGCATTTCGTCGCCATCGGTCGCCTCGGTCGGTGCCGGTTTCGCGACGTACTTCGATTCGTCGACCTTGGGTTGTGCCGGATCCGAATCCGCGCCGACCGGTACGATTTCGTACAGCGCGGTCACTGAGTGACCCGCACCGATCTCGCCGGCATCCTTCTTGTCGTCGTTGAAGTCTTCTTTGGCCAGCATGCGGTTCTCGTAACCGATCAAGCGATACGACGCGACCTTGGCGGGGTTGAAGTCGACTTGCAGCTTCACGTCCTTGGCGATCGTCACCAACGTCCCGCTGACTTGATCGACCAAGACCTTATGTGCTTCTTGCGAGTTGTCGATGAAGGCATAGTTGCCGTTGCCGCGGCCGCTGATCTGTTCCATCATCGCGTCGTTGTGGTTGCCCATTCCGAAACCCAGCACGGTCAAGAACACACCGCTCTTGGCTTCGGCCTCGACCAACCGCACCAGGGCATCGGTGCCGGTGGTTCCGACGTTGAAGTCACCGTCGCTGCACAGGATCACTCGATTGACGCCGCCTTCGACGAAATTCTCGCGAGCGGTTTGGTAGGCCAGTTCAATACCCGCACCACCGTTGGTGCTGCCACCGGCGGAAAGTTGCGACAGTGCCTTGTTGATCTTCTTGCTTTTCTTGGCCGAAGTCGAATCCAGTACCAGTCCGGCCGACCCGGCATAAACGACGATAGCAACTTTGTCGTTCTTTTCTAGCTGCTTTGTCAGCATCGTCATGCCTTCGATGACCAGCGGCAGCTTGTTTCGCGAATTCATCGATCCGGACGTGTCGACCAAGAACACCAAGTTGCACCGGGGACGCTCGTCGGATTTCATCGTCTTGCCTTGGATGGCTATGCGAGCGAGTCGATGCTCGTCGTTCCAAGGGCAAGACGTGATTTCGACGGCGGCGGCGAACGGATGCGAGGCATCGTTGGCTGGCGGCGTGTAGCCGTAGTTAAAGTAATTGACCAATTCTTCGATACGCACGGCATCGGGACCCGGCAACTGATTCGCTCGCATCAGGATGTCGCGAGTCTTGCTGTACGAAGCGGTATCGACGTCGATCGAAAACGTGCTGAGCGGATGCTCGTCGGCTCGTTTGAATTCGTTATCGGTGATCGGTGAAAACTTGTCGCCGGAGCTTCGCCCGTGCAGCGATTCTTCGAGCGGAATGACCCGGATGTCCGGCGCGTCCGCCAGGCCGGGTGCGGTTTCGAGAAGTCGCGATTTTTCCAGTCGATAGCGGTTCTGTTCCAGGTTGGACCGCGTGCTATCGAATCGATTGCTTCCAGCGAAATAGGGAGTCGCTTTGTTGCCGACAGCATTCGGGGTGGGAGCAGACATTCCCATTCCCATAGCCATGTCCATTCCCTCTGCTTCCATCATCATGCCCTCCATTCCCATCATGTCCATTCCCAATTCGTCCATGCCTCCCATGCCGTCCATGTCGGCTTCGCTTCGCTTCGACCGTCGCCTAGGAGCTGCTGCCATGGGGCGATTGCCTTTTGCTTCGTTGCCATCATCAAAGCCAAAATGCTCCATCTCCAAGTCTTCCGAAAAGGGCTGATGTACTTCGTAAGCGAGTGCCGTGCCGCGCGTCATTGCTTTGTCGGCCACGATGTCATCGCCGGCAACCTTGGCGGAATCCAACTCCACGCTTCCACCGCCTATTCCACCACCCATGGCACCGCCACCGACCGACGATTGCATTTTCTTTTTGTCGACCGATTGCGAACGCCGTTCAAGAACGTCTAGTGCTTCGACACGTTTGCTAAGAATCGGCTTGCCGGCCGTCTCGGCGGCCGAAGTCAGCGATGGAACCGATACGGTTGAAGTGGGTTGATCAACTGCGGATTCATCAACCACCATTTGCTCGAATTCAACCGCCGCAATATCTTCGTCGATTGTCACGGCATCGTTTTTCGTCTGCGAAACCGTCATTGGTTGATTCTGCAGCATCGGCGCGATGCCGATCATCAGGGCCACCACCGCCGCAGTGGCCAATATCAGAATCGGCACCGTCCACGGCTTCGGTGGGGTGCCGAGGTGAGTACTAGGCAATGCACCGGAGGCGATTTCGTCTCGCCGGTTGTCGCTCAGTACCGGCGCCGACTCGGCGGCGAACAGGCCGGCAAGTTTGTCGGTGACCAGACGAGCTTCGTCGACGGCGGCCGACAGTTCACCGTTGCCTTTGAGCTCTTTTTCGAATGCGACGCGCTGGTCGTCGGACAATTCGTTCATCACATAGGCGGTGATGCGAGAATCGTCCCAGGGGGATGATGGTTTCATGGCTTGAGTTCTGGTTTTGGAGGAACGTGTTTTTTTAGAAGCGGCGTTGCGGACTGGCGGATGAACGATCCGGTCAGGCTGGGAACGCGCTGCGCAGGCTGCGGACGGCTTCGTGCAAATGAAAACCGACGTTGCTGACCGACAAACCGGTCACGTCAGCGATCTCGCGGTAGCTCAAGCCGGCCGTCATCCTTAGCCGCATGACTTCTTGTTGCCGCGGCGTCAGCCGGTCCATCAGTTCGTCCAAATGGCTGCGGTCTTCGGCGTCGATGGCCGTCGTCTCGGGACCCGGCGAAGGGTCCGGCATGGGGATCCGCGACGCATCGACGGGCGTCGCGTGAGAGGTTCGTTGCATGTCAATCACTCGGCTTCGGCAGACAGAGAAGAGCCAAGCTGCGAGGCGATTTTGCACGTCGTCGGGCGATTCGCGACACAGCCTCAGGAACGTTTCCTGAACCGCGTCTTGAGCCCCTTGCCAATCGCCGCCCATCATCCGAGCCGCATACGCAATCAGGGGCCGCTGGTATCGTTCGACGATCTCATCGATCGAGCCCGGCGGCCACTGGCAAGCGTGTTTGGTCATGGAAGAGCGTCAACAGCAGAAGAAAAGAACGCGGTTTCAGCATGACAACGAACGTGAGGCAGGTTTCTTAGGAAGATTTCCGGAAAACATTTCTCGCCCACGTAACCGGTCGGCGAGTGCTCTTCCGACGTGCCTAGATCAACTTCGACTGACCCGGGATCGCAAACGATGATTCGGGGCGAGGGCCGTTGATGTCGAAGTCTTCGGGGAATAACGAAAGCTTCGATTCATTGGCCAAGAAATCCCACGACACGTTTTGGCCGGTGTAAGCGGCGACGCGGCCCAAAACACCGGTCAGCGAGCTGTCGGCCGTTTCTTTCAGTTCGACGATCGGCTTTCCGCTGCGAACCGAATCGATCAAGTCCTTGTGTTCCTGTTGGTAGGCGGCACCGATGTTGCCTTCCATCGAAAAGGTTTCTTTTCCGTCGCGATCTTCGATCTTGGCGCCGGAATTGATCCCATAGATCGTCGCTTTTCCCTTTGTGCCGTAGATGACGTTGGCGTTCTCGTTGGCGGCACCAGGAATTTGACGACAGATGAACGAAACCATTCGGTTGCCCGGGTATTGGTAATCGACGGCCATGCTGTCCCACATCTCGCTGCCTTCGGGACGCGTGAATCGTCCGCCCACGGCGAACGCCGATTCAGGTGGTCCGCCCATGATCCAGTTGATCGTGTCAATGTTGTGGACGGCTTGTTCGACGATCTGGTCGCCCGACAACCAAATGAAGTGCATCCAATTGAAGACTTGAAATTCCGTATCACTCATTTCGGGACGACGGATCTTGTTCCAGATGCCGTTGCTGCAATAACGAGCAGACGCCGAAACGATGTCGCCGATCGCGCCTTCGTGGATGCGTTTGATGCATTCGACGTAATTGGTTTGCCGGCGATACTGAGTTCCTGTAACGATCGACGTACCGTTGGCCACGGCCTTGTCATGGGCGGCAAGGCAGATTCGATAGCCGGCCGGATCCACGCAGGAGGGCTTCTCGGCGAAGATGTGTTTGCCCGCGTCAACGGCTTCGGCGATGTACGATGGACGAAACGCCGGCGGAGTCGCGAACAGCACGACGTCGACATCAGCGTCATCCAAAACTCGTTTGTACCCGTCGATACCACCGTAAATTTTGTTGTCGGCAACGTTGACTTTTCCTTCATGACGTTTGGCCAACGAGTCACGCAGTCCGCCAAGTTTGGATCCGTCCAAGTCGGCGATCGCGACCAGTTTAATACCTTCGTTGATCGACAAGGAATCGTTGATCGCGCCACTTCCACGGCCACCTGCACCGACCAGTGCGATTCGAATCGGCGGCTCGGATGATGCGAGCGTTCGTTCGTATTCGGCAACTTCTTCGTCGCCGCGGACCGGGCGAGTCCCCGCAAGCACGGTCGCAGCACCCGCCGTTAGGACGCTTCCCGATTTCAGAAAGTGACGCCGGTTCGCGTCGGATGATTGTTTCGAAGTTGCGTCGGAGTTCTGGGAGGTCATCGATGGCACTGGGGTGGGATGGCGGTGAGTCGTGATCAACCACCATTCTAGTCCATCTTGTGATCTACCGCCGACGGCCAATTCAAGCGACGCGGACTTTTGTTTCTGTTGAGCGAAAACGCGTAGCGGCGGAGGCTTCGATCATCCGCAGCAGCGGTTCGATGCGGTGCGGTTTGCTAAGTACCATGTCGACCCCACCTTGTTGGGCATGTTTCAAGTCCCGCGGCCGCGGCGAATTGACCAGCCATGCTTGTTTCAAGTGGCCCTTCGCCGACGAGACCTTCGCGGCACGATCCGCCCATCGCTGGGCCGTCGCCGGTCCGGCGATCGAATCGTCCCACCAAACGGCGTCGACATTGCGAATTCCGGGTGGATCCATCGTTCGTGACCAGACAGCCGTCGCGCCGCCCTCGTCCGCCAAGTCCAGTAGCGTTTGAGCAGCCGAGACATCGGCCGACATGATCAAGACGCTACGGATGTCACTGGGATCGTTCGACTTGTCCAGCAAATCGGTCAACACTTGGTTCCATCGATGCCACGGGTGACGCGACCCGTCAAATCCGATCATGGGTGTGCGAGTGATCGCTTCGCAGAGGACGCCCAGCAAATTCACCCGCGTCGAATCGGGATAGATTGCCAACAGTTGTTCCAGCAATTCGGTCGCGGGTGGCTGACGCGTGTGCTGAGCGAATACCGTCAAGCTCACGTTCTGGGCCGGTCGCTCGATCGCCGACGGCATGTCCGCGCGCCAGGCAAGTTGCGACGATCGGTTTTCGCAAAACTGGTAGGCGGCTTGGAAATCGATGGCTTGCCGCTCGCCGATCCAAAGAACGGTTCCCGGCCCAGATTGGATGTTTTGTGATTGCACCGGAATGTCTTCCTTGACGTGGGTGAAGATTCGATTGTTGCGAGCGTGTTTCTTGAACGCCGTCGTCTCGCGCGTCGTTGTTTCAAGCTTCATCGATCACGGCTTCGGCATCTTTCAAGGCATGCCATGCATCCATAGGCGACCGGGCCATCCGCAAATTTTCGAGCATGTCACCGGCCGAGATCATTCGGCTAAGCTTGGCCAGGATACGAAGGTGGACGGTGTCGTCGTAAGAGCAGATCAGAAAGAAGACGTCCGTTAACTGACCGCGGTCCGAAAAAGGGATCGCCGACGAACACACCGCAAGCGCGATCACCGAGTCCGCCAAGATCGAAGTTTGAGGCCGGCGAGGGTGCAGCAATGCCACCCCGCAATCCAGCGCCGTCGGATGCATTTGTTCGCGGGCCGCAACGGCCTCGGCCATGGTCGGTGCGTCCCACATCAACCCCGTGTTGCCGGCCAAACCGCACATCGAACGGATGACGGATCCCCGCGTCCGCGCGTTCAGCGGCACTTCGATCGACTCGATTTGGCACAATTCGTGAATCGGTCGGTCGACAATCTCGGGGGCAGCACGGTCCAGCACGCGTTGCACCTTGCCCAGTTCTTCGGAGTCGCTGACGCCGATTTGTTCTTCCAGCCAGTGATGGATTTCGGCTTCGCTGAATCGCCACTCGCCACTGACCTTGCGACCGGGGAGCTTGCCCCGCATCGCCATTTTGGAGACTTGATCGGGTAGCAGGTGCAAATAGGCGGCGAGCTGGGCGACGTCGAGATCTTCCATCGTGACTTTTTCTATGTGTGTTTGGGGCGGCTCTATGATAGCGTTGCGTCGAATCTAGTGTCCTCGACCGAAAAAAACACGCGATGTGATTTGCTAGCTTTCCTGGGCTGCGGCCGTCACGCTAGATCCGAAGCGTTTTTTCCCGATCTGATCTCGCTCTGTGGGGCTTCAAAGCCGATAACGACACTGAATCGATTATTACTGACTCGCGCGCGAACGGATTTTTTAGATGCGTAATCTGATCATTATTGGAATGTTGGGTATGGCCGCTTTCATGGCGGGATGGTTCAAAATCAATCGCGACGGCGATCGTACGACGATCGAGATCAATCGGGCGGAAATTCGCAGCGATACTCGAAAAGCTATCGATAAGGGTCGCGAAGTGCTGGACCGGCGAGAGCAGGAAGAACAACAGCGCTATGCCGAGCAGCAGGGAGAGCCACAAGGTCAAGGCTATCCGCAACCGCCCGTTACCCAATACAACGACCGCGGTTTTGGCCAACCTGCGTCTTATGGCCAGCCCAATGCCTACGGCCAACCCGATGCTTACGGACGACCGAGCTATCCGCCGCCATCGTACGGAACTCCGTATCCGCAACAACAACAAGGGCCACCGCCGTATCAACAGCGTTAGAACTTGGCTCAGATCGGTCGTGACTTGACCGGCGGTGGTTTGCTAAGACTCGAATGGGAGAAACAGTTTTTCTTCCGATTTATACGTTCGAGTCTCGTTTGCCCAGTCGACCGATGAACCAAACCACCTTCAACGCATTTGTCATCGCCCTCGCCGTCGTATGGACGAGCGGCTCCGCTGTTGCCGACGAAACCACGACACCGTCATGGATGCGTGGCGTGTCGACATTCAACGGAACCGGCTACGACTTGCCGGATACCGACGCATTGCCCGTTGCCATTGCTTCGCCCGCTGCCCCGGCTTCGACGGTTTCCCCTGCTGCTCCGTCATCGACGTTCACTTTGCCAACGATCTCCGGTGCATCCGATGGCGGTGCGCCGCCGTACGTTGTTCCGGTTGATCCCGCATCACCACGATCGAATCCTTACGTCGCAAGTCAATCGGTCGCCAATCCGTATTTCGACATGCCGCGTGCGAACACGTCGGCCGTCGCACGAGCGATCTTGGATTCATCAAGTTCTTCGGCGCCAAACCCCACATCGAGTTCGTCAGTCAAAACGGTTTCTAATGAGGTGCCGTCGTTGCCGATGCCACTGGTCAGTCCTTCACAATCGACTGATGAATCTTACGTTGGAAGTTCGGTCGTCCCAGCATCACCATCCGATGTTTCGGCGTTCGACCAAGCCATGGGAGATCAAGCAGCCATCGATACACCACCGCTGCAAGAATCGGTGACGCATTGGTACCAGTATCCGGCGCGATGGATGAAGGGATGGGATTCAAATGCCGAATTTGGAATCGACGGAAGCGGTGGTAACGCGGAAACATTGGCTCTGCAAACGGGGCTCGAATTGAAACGCAAAACTGACATTTCGACGTTCACCATCGATGTCGATTATCGCCAAGCGAGCAGTCGTGACACGACGATCGAGGATAACGGTCGATTCAATTTGGACTATGACCGGCTATTGGGTGATACCAATTGGTCGTTGTTCGGCAAGTTTGGTTTGGAATGGGACAAGTTCAAAGCGTTCGATTTGAGAATCAATACGAACGCCGGTTTGGGGTATCACTGGATCCGAACGGACACGGCGACATTGGTCACTCGCTTCGGTGCTGGTGCGTCAAAAGAGATCGGTTCGCCCGACGATGCGTGGTCGCCCGAAGCCGTGTTCGGTATCGAAGCCGAACGCCAGCTGACCGATCGCCAAAAATTGAAGGGTAAGGTCGATTACTTTCCGGCCTGGGATGATTTCAACAACTACCGTTTGGTGGCGGATGCTTCTTGGGAAATGCTGCTAGACGGAAGCGACAATCTTAGCTTGAAGCTGGCCGCAACCGATCGTTACGACAGCACGCCTCAGGGTGCCAGGCCCAACGACATCTACTATTCGTTGCTGCTGCTGTACAAGTTTTGATCTGCAAGGTGTCCGACGTGATCGGCGATATCCGAACAGAGCATTCATTCGTCACAATCCGCACGGTCATCTTTGTGGCGACGGATGAATTTTTCTATTGAGACGCCGACGGTGACCTAGGGTTTTGCGTACCGTCCCGATGTCTCTGGATATTTCGCAGCTCACGTCATGAATTCATCGCCGATCCCGTGGAAACACGTACGCAACGTTTTGGTCCTGTTCGCACCTCTTTGGGTGGGCGCAGTGCTGGTCTTTGGCGCGATCGGAACGGTATACAGCCTTTTCCGCAGCGACGTCTATTCGGCACGCCAACCGTTGGTCGTTCGCGATGAAGCCACCACGTCAGTGGATCGCTTGGGGCGATTTGCCAGTCAAACGGACTTGAAGGCGGCGCAAGAAACCATTCTCGAGATGACTCAGAACCCCGAAGTCGTTGCCGCCGCACTACGTCAAATCGGTCCACCCTCGAACAAGTCAGCCGAAGGATGGCCGAGTACAACGATCGTTGACGATGTCGCTACCAGCGCC
Organism: Rubripirellula tenax; assembly: GCF_007860125.1. Taxonomy (NCBI): domain Bacteria; kingdom Pseudomonadati; phylum Planctomycetota; class Planctomycetia; order Pirellulales; family Pirellulaceae; genus Rubripirellula; species Rubripirellula tenax. The sequence goes on along the minus strand of NZ_SJPW01000007.1, from coordinate 401,431 downwards.
GTCAACCTTGCGGCCCCCAAAGGTTCCGAGTTTGGAAACACGGAAGTCGTTTATCTGCAAGTCAAATCCAGCACGCAACAACGGGCAACCGATTTTTGCCGTGCGATGTATGACAACCTGACCGCACAGTTGCGGAAAGTTCGCCAGGTTCGCGCCGATAGCGTTATCGCCGAACTCAGTCACTCGCGTGACTTGGCTGCCCGAAATCTGGATGCATCTTCGGCGCGCATGCGTGAGATCGAAGTGGAATTCGGGACCGACTTGGGCGACCTGCGGAATCTGAATGATACGATCAGCGGCGATGGAACCAACCGACGGACGCTCGAAGACACCACTCGTGAAGCCCAGGTCGTCGAACTCGAAGTCGAAAAACTGGAATCGTTGAAAGCCGTCTTGGTCCTGGGCGCTGAGGACCCTCAGCAATTATTGGTCAGTGGCAGCGATATGCTCGCCAGCCAGCCGTCGTTGCAGCGGCTGAAAGATGGGCTGATTGATGCCCAATTGGCGGCAAGTCAATTGGCGGGCATCTATACACCCGAAAATCCGAAACGCATGGCTGCGGCTGCGACCGAGTTGGAAATCAAACGGCGCATGCAACAAGAAACGGTTGCCGCGCTGCGAGCGATGGAACCCGCTTTGAAATTGGAACGCGACCGATTGGCTCGATTGCGAGAACGTGAAACGGCATTAAAGCTGCGGCTGGACCACTTGGCAACGATCCGAACGGACTATGCCAAAATCGATGCTGATGTGCAGCATCGCACGGAGATGCTTGGCGAAGCCGAGCGATCATTGGCCGAGGCCAACGCGACTCGATCGGCTGCGCTGTCGACCAACTTGATTGCCGAACTGGGGCCGCCTCAAGCCACAGATAATCCGGTCGGCCCCGGTGGCACCGTGCTGACCGTTGGATCGATGATGGCCGGACTGATCTTCGGCCTCGGCGCGGTCTTTCTGATCGCACCGGGTCCATCGGACATCAACGGAGGCCGTCGATGGAGCGATTACTTGGGTGCAGGACGTCGATCGAGTGACCAAGTCGCTGGTGTGCCAACGGCCGAGAGGCGACGACGGCAAGCTTCGTCGGAATGACCGACGGGCCGGCGTACAAAACCAGCGGTGTTTGAGTGCCCGGATGGATCGGACGTGTTGATCGCGGTTACCGAATCGCGATCGTGATCGATCCACCGACTTCGGGACGCTGAACGGTCGCCTCTTCGTAATCCGGCGGACCGGTCAACCCTCGTGCATTCGATGAGAATCCGTAACGCTCGGTTGGAATCCCCAGGCGATTTCGATCCAAGACACCGTTGTCGTTTTCGTCATGGTAAGCCGCGACCGCAAACTCTTCCGGGATCATTTCGTAACCGACACGAATCCGGCACTCGCCGTCTTTGATCGGCGCGGTCGTTCTTAAAAACGCCCGTTCCACGTCATTGAACGATTCACTGTTTTCATAGAACGCCAAGCGAAACGTGCCTTCGTCATTAGCGGCGCCCATCAGACTGACCGAGATCGCATTGCCATCCACGGGGGTTTCAACGCCGTCGGGGGAATCCGGGATGACGATCGACGCTTCATTGGGAAAACGCGGTGGCACGAAACGATTCTGGATGTAAAGGAGAATCATCGCGCCGCCGATTGTCACCAAAACGGCGAATCCTAACAACAAGTTCCCGTGGTTTTCCTGCCACAAGCTGGGCGGGGCTGACGGTTCATGTGGTTCCATGTCGACCGAGGGCTGTTCCGTCAAAATGATGTCCAAAAACAAAGAGTCGGTGACCGAAGTGGAACCCGCAATGTAATCGAATTCACCTTCGATTTACACGCCCTGGTGTGGGGAGCCAAAATTCCAGTGGTTTGTCGCTCCGTCGATCGTCTCCTCTGGTTGAATGGGAGTAGGCCGCGACGCACGACCGGGTTTGCAAGACTTCTATCAAAGTGACGGGTTCGCAAGTTGAAGCGGTGGTCCTTCGACAAAAATTCTCGGTGATGGCTAGCTCGCTCAGTCGGGCTACATCAGCCGGAGGGTGATGGGCAGTGCGTCTGCGAAGGCGATTGAACGGTCGGGTGAAAGTCCCGATTCGGGGAGGCCGTAACCACCGAGAATCTGAAAGTGACTGCGTTTTCAACAGAAAAGGTGGAGAGCAAGTGGAAGAGTTGGACGAGACTGGGGGGCCGTAATCAAGTGAACTCGTTTCGGCCAAGCCTGTTGGGGGAGCCTGCCAGTACTCTGTCAACATTCAATTGTAGGGTTGGCACTTTCGTGGCGTAGGCTTCCAGCCTGCGATTTCCAGTATCTGCGCATTGGCAGGCGGGATGCCTACCCCACGTTTTAATATTGACAGACCACTCATGCCTCGAGAACGACTTGAAGTTGCTTCGAAAAATGGTAACCCGACGCGTTAGCGAGGGATTTCATGTCGATCCCTCGCTAAGCGGAACCAGAAACACGTTTGCTCTCTCCGTGGCCACTGCCCCGGAAACCAAAATGGGTTGATCGCGTGAGCCAACCGCTTTCTGAAAAGAACTGACGTCAGTCCGACTTTCCGCCAGTCGCGGTTGCCCACTTGGTGATGAAGGCTGCGTCGAAACAATCGCACGTTGACGGAGCCTCGAATTGACGATGCGCCCAAGAGGCAGGTCGAGAGCCCGATTTTCCCAACAAAAACCCCAACCGGGCGGGCCCCGTTTGTTGACGCAGGCGACAGGAAAAATGCTGCCATGGCGCAAATCGTTAGTCCGGTGCCTCGAAATGCCATTGCCTCCGCCTGGGTTACTGAGATGCTGACCTATGTAAAGGCTAGTGCGGCGCCGGTTCCCGTCAACATGGAGTGCTCGTTCGTCGGATTTTTCTCGCCAATGGTGACGGAATCAACTCGTATCAACTGGCCCGATAACCATTTTTTTCTTGTTCTTGGGAGTGTTTGATAATGCGAAACACAAATTCTAGAAGAGGTTTCACGCTTGTGGAGCTTCTCGTCGTGATCGCCATCATTGGGGTGTTGGTCGGGTTGCTGCTACCGGCGGTCCAGGCCGCTCGTGAGGCCGCTCGGCGGATGAGCTGTAGCAACAATTTTAAGCAGCTTGGGCTGGGTATTCACAACTACCATTCGGCGTACAAGCAGCTTCCAACACATGGAACAGGATCACACGACGATCCGATTGCGACGCAGTCTCAGCATTGGCGGTCGACAAATTTTAGCAACCATGAACGCCTCAGTATGCTTGTTCCGATTTTACCGTTCGTTGAACAACAAGCGCTTTGGGAGCAAATCTCCAACCCAAATGCAGAACGATCTGACGGTGACCTGATGGCTGCGATTGGAACGCCCACCGTCCCTTGGAATGCGATGGGCCCCACCCCTGATCAGATTCAATACAAGCCCTGGGTCAATGAGATCCCTACCTTCCGGTGTCCCAGCGATCCAGGAATAGGGTTGCCCGCCTTGGGCCGCACGAACTACGGAGCATGCCTCGGCGATTCGATGTGGCTCGCTCAACAAGGCAGGAAAGATGTACTTCGTAACGAACCAACAAGCGCCACAGCACAGGAAGGTCGTGCCGCCTGTCGTGGTTTCTTCATCACGGCTAACAGGTCAAAGTTTCGTGATACGCTCGATGGCTTGTCGAACACCATTGCGATGGGCGAGATGATCACCGCTTTGCAAGATGGCGACAAGCGTGGGAACGGCGTTGCAACCAACGGAGGAAATTCGGGCCCATTCGGCCATGCGGCATTGCGAAACAACCCCAACCTCTGTACTGACAGTGGCTATATTGATCCTTTGCGACCACAGTTCTACCTCCCCAATTTTCAACAGCAAAACCGGCGCAACTTCGCCCGGGGGCATCGCTGGGCTGACTGCTTGCCAATTATGTCCGCAGTCATGACCATTCTTCCGCCAAACCGTGAAGCATGTGGCCGTTTCAATGCCTTGGGGACAACCCTTGTGGCAACGGTTTCAAGTCGGCACCAAGGTGGTGCTCACATTTTGATGGGTGATGGAGCCGTGAAGTTCATCACGGATTCGATCGAGGCGGGTAACTCAAATGCGGGGATGGTTTGGCATAATGGCACTGGCGTTAGCGCGCCGGGGTCCATGAGCCCGTATGGATTGTGGGGCTCTCTGGGCACCCGAGCTTCCTCGGAAGTCATTGAGGAAGAGCTGTAGTCCGCTGTCCTCTCATTGACCGCCTGCTCTGCCCTGGCAAAGTAGGCGGTCTTTTCACGTTAAAAATTCCAAGAAAGAACAGGAGAGCGAATCGATGAAATCAGCTTACGTATGTCTAGTGGTTTTGTGCGCCATGGTTGCCTTGCCTGGTTGCGATTCCAAGAAGGAAAATGCCGTTATCACAGACGGCCTAACCGCGGACGATTTCGCCAAGTACGAAGCAGATCTGGCCGCTGCAAATGCTGATGGGGCATACGAAGAAGAGGGGGACGGGGAATAATCGCGGTCCCTTGCCCCCAGTGAGCAGAGTTCCAGTGAGCGGCGATCTAAAACGCCGCCGCTGCTGCTTCCTGGGATGCTCCTCAAAACCACCAAGGCGATTGAGCATTCACGACTCCCAAGGAGTCGTCGTCAGTAGCTCGGGGTGAAAGCCCCAAAAATCATGGTGTGACATCAACATTTGCCCCGGAATGCACCGTGCGCCAAAGCGGAAATTTCTCGGCTAGCATTCGACGCTAGAAAAAGGCGACCATATCAGGCGACCAAGCACCGACGGGCTGCCCCGCCACGATACTCTTCGAAAAGTCACTTCGCCTTTCACGCCGATGAGAATGAAGCCGTTGACTGCCGACCAGAGCTACCTGATCGACGCCACTGGCAATGCCGATCCGCGATCGCGTGGCGCCAGCCCGTCGCCGGCCAAGCCTGCGTTGGTGATCGACGGACTGCGAAAGTCGTTCGGGAAATTGGAAGCGATCCGAGGCGTATCGTTTCAGCTGAAATTCGGCGAACGGTTGGCGCTCTTGGGGCCCAACGGGGCCGGTAAGACGACCTTGATCCGCTGTTTGTCGGGACGTACGAAACCGGATGCCGGCAGCATCGAATTGCTTGGCCGCCCCATCCATCAACCCGGTGTCCGTGAATCGCTCGGTTTGGTGCCGCAAGAGATCGCGGTTTACCCCGACTTAACGACACGAGAAAACTTACGTGCGTTCGCCAAGTTCCATGGGCTGCGCCGCGGCGTGCTGATGGATCGAGTCGATTGGGCACTAGCGTGGACGGGACTGGTCGATCGCGCAGACGATCTGGTCGGCGGTTTTTCGGGAGGCATGAAACGCCGCGTGAATTTGGCGTGCGGTGTCATGCATTCGCCCAAAGTCTTGCTGCTGGATGAACCGACCGTCGGCGTCGATCCACAGAGCCGCGAAAAAATATTCACGATGCTCGATCAACTGAACGAATCGGGAACATCGATCTTGTTGACGACGCACCACTTGGACGAAGCCGAACAACGAAGCGACCGAATCGTCATCGTCGACCAAGGCAAAGTTGTTGCCGACGGAACGATCGAAGAATTGGTCAAGCAATCCATCGGAACGTCCCGAATGGTCCGGATCAAGATCGATCGCCCCCTTCAACGGCCGTTGGTCGTCTTGCAAGGTGATCCCGAGGGGATGGTTTCGAACTCTGGTCTTTCGGGTTCACTGGGACATGCAGGCGACGCGATGGTGTCGACGCGAATCGACGATGTTGCCGTTCAGTTGCCCCGACTGTTAGACGCGGTCAAGAAAAACGGTTACGACGTTGTCGACCTGGAAGTCCAGTCGCCGTCGTTGCATCACGTTTTTCTTCATATGACTGGTCACAAATTGAGGGATTGATTCGCTGTGATGATATGGACGGTCATCGAGGTCAGTTTGCGTCGACTGCTGCACAACAAAGTGGAGTTGTTGTTGACGTTCGTCGTTCCGATCGCGTTCTTCAGCATCTTTGCGATGATTTTCGGCGGCGGCATCGGCGGCGGTACCACGCCAAAAATCAAGGTCGTCGCTGTCGACGAGTTTGCGACGCCGGCCAGCCGGGATGTGATCGCATCGCTTCGCGATAGCGTCGGACTGCGATTCATGCGAGACGCGGATGTCGCGATCGATCGACCCACCGCGACCGAGATGGTGCGCCGAGGCTCGGTGACGATGGCGATCGTTTTGCGCGAACGAGACGGCGAGTTGTCGGCAGACTTGCTAGCCGATTCGTCTGATCAAATCGCTTCCCAGGTAGCGACGGCGCTGGTGGCGCGTTCGCTGATGATCGTAAAAGCCGATCAACAAGCGTTCTCGCTCGATACGGCGTCGTTGAACGCGGCGATCTCGAACGAGGTCATGAGCGGCGAGGTCATGGGCGGCGACAATGGGCAACTGGAAGCCGAGGCACCCCAGGTACCCGCGGAATTGGAAACCGAAGTGACGCCTGTGCAAGTTATCGATGTGATCGGCCAAGGAAAAGTGAATCCCGTCATTAGCATGTACGCCGCTGGCATCGCCGTGATGTTCTTGCTGTTTGGTGCGACCGGCGGTGGCGGTTCGTTCTTGGAAGAGCGCGAAAACCAAACGCTCGATCGACTTTTGTCGACACAGTTGTCGATGGACCAGTTGCTGCTTGGCAAGTGGTTTTACATGACTTGCATCGGGACGCTTCAAGTCACGGTGATGTTCGTTTGGGCGCAAGTGGTGTTTGGCGTCGATCTGATGGGACATGTCGACGGGTTCGTGATGATGACGCTGGTTACTGCATCCGCGGCGGCGGCGTTTGGATTGTTTTTGGCAACTCTTTGCAAGACGCGTGGCCAGTTGAACGGATTGTCGGTGATTTTGGTGTTGTCGATGAGCGCGCTGGGCGGATCGATGGTGCCACGTTACGTGATGAGCGATCGGCTGCGCGAGTATGGATTGATCACGTTCAACGCCTGGGCACTGGATGGATACGACAAGGTGTTTTGGCGTGAATTGCCGGTCGCGTCTTTGGCGCCCCAATTGTCGGTCCTTCTGGTCAGCGGCGTCGTGATGCTGGTCGCCGCCCGACTGCTAGCGATTCGATGGGAAGCGGACTGATCAACGGGCTGCGAACTAGGCCGCTTCGCCATCGGCGATTTCGCCGTTCTCGCTGACGTCTTCGAACCGGATCGACACTCGCTTGCTGACGCCGGATTCTTGCATCGTGACACCGTAAAGCGTCGTCGCTGCGGTCATCGTCTTCTTGCTGTGGGTCACGACGACAAACTTGCTTTGGTCCAAGAACTCGCTCAACACCGTTACGAATCGGCCAATGTTGGCTTCGTCGAATGGCGCGTCAACTTCGTCGAGAACACAGAACGGGCTTGGCCGGTATTTGAAAATCGACATCAATAGTGCAACTGCCGTCAGTGCTTTCTCGCCGCCCGACAGCAGCGAGTTGTTGAAACTGGGTTTGCCCGGCGGAGTTGCCACAATCTCAACACCGGCCTCCAGCGGATCGTCACTTTCTTCCAAGATCAAATCGGCGTGACCGCCACCGAAAGACTTGCGATAGAGTTGTTGAAAGTTGATGCGGATCGCTTCCAGCGTGTCCAAGAACAATCGGCGCGAATCGGCGTTGATGCGTCCAATGATTCGCTGCAGTGAATCCTTGGCGGCGGTCAAGTCTTGATATTGCCCGTGCAGTTCGTCATAGCGAGCCTGCAAGCCCTCGAGTTCTTCGAGTGCTTCCATGTTCACGCTGGTGGTCCTTTGCAGCTGTGCCCGCAATTCGCTGATTTCGTTTTCGACCGAGTCGCGATCCTCGATCGCCTGCAAGTCTTCGGGCGACTCGGCAGCGTGCATGTCGATTTCGTAGTCTTCGATCAAACGCTGGGCCAACGCGTCGCGTCGCAGTTTCGCGTTGTCACGACGCGCGGTGATCGAGTGAACCGCTGCGCTGGCCTCGGTCGCATCCTTCATGGCCCTTTCGCTGGCCTTCATGATGTCGCGATTCTCGCGTCGAACTTCGGCGGCGTACTGGGCGAGTTCTTTTAATTGAACGTCGGTCTGTTCGGCATCGACATTCAGTTTCGCAAGTTGGGCCGTCGCATCGAGAACGCGCGTGGTCAGTTCGCCGATTCGACCGCGGCCCGATCGTGCTTGACTGCGGACTTCTTCGACGGCGGCTTCGCGTTGGTGTTGGTCGCGTTGTTGCTGCTGCATCGTCGCCGACAACGCTTCAAACCTTTGTTCGGCACGGGCTAAGTCCACCGAGATCGCCATCACGCCGCTGGTCGCGATTTGCAATGCCGTTTGAGTTTCCGACAGCATCTCGTCGGCTTCGGCGGCTTCGAGTTCGAGCTGTTCGACTTCTTGCCGACCGGTCGTGATCTGAGTCTGAAATTGAGTGTTTTCGAGCGACGCGGCATCGCGTGACTGGGTCAACGATTGGATTTCGCCGGTGATCTCGGCGCAAAGCGTTTGCTGGACCGTCAATCGTTCGTTCCGGTGCCGCAGTTCGGCGTCCGCCGCTGCGCGGTCGGTGATCATGCCTCGGTGGCGTTGTTCGATGCGCCCCAATGTGGCGGCTTCTTCGTCGACGCGTTTCGCCAAGCGAGCGGTTTCGGTCTCGGCCTCTTGCAGTTGAAATTGGTAGTGCTTGATCTCGCCCTGTGCCGATGCCAGCTCGCTGCGACGGCTGACCAAACCTGTTGTCGAAGCAACCGGTCCGACGACGGTGGATCCGTCGTTTTCCAGCAATTCGCCGGCCGACGTTACGAACCGCAAACCCGCACCGCTGAGTTTCCGCAGCCCGTACGCGGTTTCCAGCGTATCGACCAACCACGTGTTGCTAAGCAGGTGACGCACCAGCGGTTCTAGGTCTTCGACGCACTTGACCATCTTGTCGCCGCGGCCGATGACGCCCTTCAGGCCGTCCAAACGAATGCGGTCGCCAGGCCTACGTCCGGGCAATTCGTCCAAGCGAATCAGTCCGACGCGGCTGTTGATTTTCAATGATCCGTCCAGAATCGCTCGCTGCAGTTCGCCACCGCTGGTGATCACGTACTGGCTGCGCTCGCCCAAAGCCGAATCGATCAGCGGGGCAACTTTCAAATCGACTTCGAAGGAATCGGCGACGATACCAAGGATCTTGTCGGATAGCGGCGACGATGATTCGCGAAGCTGCTGCAGGATCGTTTTCACGCCGCCGGAAATGCCTTCCTGGCGTCGTTGCAGGTCGGCCAGCACGCGCTCGCGTTCGCTCAAGCCTTGCAAGCGAATTTTTAGCGCCGCGACTTCTTCGCGTCGGCGTTCCAGCGTTCGCTTGCTCTCTTGCAGCTTCGCATCGGCAAGCTCACTCTCTTTGGTGACTTCGGCAATGCTTAAATTCAGTTTTGTGACGCGATCGGTGGCCGCCTTGGATTCCGAGCGCGCGATGGCAAAGACACTCTCGGCGGCAGCGATGCGTTTCGCCAAGTTGGCAAGGTTGCGGCCGGCTTCGGCGACGCGCTGTTCGGTTCGCTGGCGTTTGCCTTCTAGATCGGCGACGCGGCGAACGGTTGCAAGATGACGATGTTGCAGCGAGTCGCGTTGGCTGCGGACTTCGGCGGCTTCGGCTTGAATCTTGTCGCGTGCGGCTTCGGCGTCGGCGCTGGCTTGGCGGACGTTCGCCAGCTCGGCCTCATAGGTCGCCAATCGGTCAACGGCGTCTCGCAATTCTGCGGCGGCCGATCCGGCTTGTGATTGCAGCAACCGCACTCGACGAAGCGACTTGGCGACCGATTGTCGAAGGTCGACGATCGCAGCCTGGTCGGCATCGCGTCGACCGGCGAACTGTGCAATCTGGTTCAGCCATCCGCCGCGACGTTCTTCGATCAATCGCGCGTCTTCGGCGATCTGTTGCAGTTGCCCGTCGGCGACTTGGCGGGCTTCGCTCATTTTGATGCGAAGCGTTTCCAGTTCCCCCTGTTTGGTGATGGCGGCGGCGAGTTCCGATTCGGAACTGCTCCATTCGGTCGACAGCACGCCCCAGTCCGTCCACGCGACTTGCAACCGAAGTTCCTTCAGTCGCTCGCTGGCTTGGCGGTAACGTTCGGCCTTGCTCGCTTGGCCGCGCAGACTCTTCAGCCGCGAACCGACTTCGTCAACGATGTCGCCCAATCGCGTCAGATTCGTTTGCACTCGCGCAAGCCGACGCTCGGCTTCCACCTTCTTGGCCTTGAACCGGCTGATGCCCGCCGCCTCTTCGAAAATCGCGCGCCGATCCTTGGCGTTCGCGTTGAGCATTTTATCGACCTTGCCTTGCTCGATCAGGCTATAAGCATCGATACCAATGCCCGTGCCGCGAATCAGGTCCTTGACGTCCTTCAGGCGCACGGGTTGGTTGTTGATCAGGTACTCGCCCTCGCCGCTGCGATAAACCCGCCGCGTGACGTGGACTTCCGGTGCATCGATTGGCAGCGCACCGTCGTGGTTGTCAAAGATGATGGTGACTTCGGCCGAACCCGCCGGACCTCGAGTCTGGGATCCCTTGAAGATCACATCCGACATGTCCTTGCCGCGCAGACTTTTAGCACTCTGCGATCCGAGCACCCACTTCATCGCGTCGACAATGTTGGACTTTCCGCTGCCGTTGGGCCCGACGACGACCGTGATCCCGTCAGGAAAATCGAATCGCGTCTTGTCCGCGAAACTCTTGAAACCGGCCAGCTCGAGCGCTTTTAGCATGAGTAGTTCGGAATCAGTTTCTTACGAGCGGAATAACGGGGGGCACGCTAGCGAAGGTTGGCCACGGTGAAAGTCACAAGTCCAGGGTAAATGAAAGCTAGTCTGCGGCCTAGCTCTGTTTTCCATGGTTTTTGCAGGGACTTTCGAGTTCCGCCTGTCCCGTGGCCAACTTGTCGCTTGGCATTGCCACGATGTCGGAAAATAGGGTATTTGCACACGAACGTAGGGATACCCGCTCAAAGATCCGCTCTGGGGTTCGCTCGAGGGTCCGCCAAGGATGGCAAAGCATGAAGCCGACGCAAATCATCAATAAAACCCTCAAAACGGCTGCTGGGCTGCTGCTAGCCGTGTTGATGCTGGGTATTTCGCCATCCTGGGGGGATGGGGTTTCGGCCATCGACGGGGCGATCGAGACGGGTGATCTCGCCCAGGCTGCCCAGATTGCTCGTTCGGTCGACGGTAGCGTGGATCCAGCGACAGATTTGACCATGGTGTTGGCAAGATTGGGGCGAGCCTTTCAAAAAGCCGGTGATATCGAATCGTCGGCCGAGTTCTATTCGCGTGCCGCATTCGCATCGGCCCAGCCGGCGGCGGCTTCTCAAGATCCCGAAAAAATCGTGTTCGTCCGCCTGGCTGCGGCCGGTGCGCTGGCCCAGACGGGGAAGTCGGGCGAATCCATCCGCATTTTGAAGGTGCTGTTGAGTCCGCCATCCGCGGCAACGCCGACTCAGGTGCAATCGGGTGTCTCGATCGCGCTGCAAATCGGCGGTACATCGTTGGCGCGTGGCGATGCCGTCACGGCGGCTGAGGCTTACTCGTTAGCGGCGGCGCATGCCGACGCACACCAGCGTCCGAAGGCGAAGCTGGGTGACGCCTGGGCGACAGCGATTTCGCAAACCCAACCTGTACAAGCTGCTAAAAAACTAGCCGCATTCGTCGACGAGTTTCCCCAACATTCGGATGCACCACGGGCCATGCGTGCGTGTGCTGAGTGTCTGCGGCAAGCCGAACGGCCCAACGATTCGGCCGCAGTGATTGCGGATCTGTTGACGCGTTGGCCCACGTCGGCGACTGCGTCGGAAGTCGTTGCCGGTTACAGCGACGTGGCGTCCGAAATGGTTCCGCCGGCCGTGAAGGACTGGATCATCGGCCGCGCGAAAGGCGGCGAAGTCAAAGACCTGAACGCGAAAGCGACGGAGCTGGGAATCAAGCTTGCCGCCGAAACCGGCGACAGTGATGCGACGAAACATCTGATACGACACTTGGCGGCCATCGACCAGGACGGAAATTCCGTGATGTTGGTTTTGACTTCGATGGTCGATCAAGGAAAACCCGAATTGGCCGAGCAATGGGCGGCAACGCTCATTTCGCCAATGCCGAACGACAAAGTATCGACGGCCGCCCGCGAGGCTGCGTGTCGATGGGCCGGGCGGACCGAGCGATGGTCGATGTTGGCACTAGCATCGGCAAGTGAACTTGAGCGACTCGATCAAGCGTCGGAAAGCCGGTCGGTGGTGGTCGAGCGACTATTCGCCGAGTCGCTGATGCAAACGGGACGCGTCGAAGAAGGTCGCAAGTGGTGGGACCATCTGGTCGACCGCCGCAAATCAACCGACTTTGCAACGCTGCTACGCTGCGCCGAGGCGGAAACGTCCGTCGGTACCGACGTGACGCTGGCGGGTTCGCGAATCTCGCTTGCCCGCGCCGCCGCCACGGGCGATCGGTTCAACGAAACGCTTGTCGACATGTTGGCCGCCGAATTGGCAATCCGAAAAACACGTTTCGATGAAGCTCGTTCGTTGCTTGAAAGCGTGGTCCGGTCGTCCGACATCGACGCCACCGTTCGCGGTCGGGCGCAGTGGTTGATCGGCGAAACGCATTTTTTGCAAACACAATATGCGGCGGCGATTGAAGCCTATCGACGTGTCGAGGGCATCGACGCAAGTGGCGTGTGGGTATCAGCCGCCTTGGTTCAAGCGGGTAAGTCGTTTGAACAATTGGGGCGGACACGCGAGGCCGCGGTTTGTTATGGGAGTCTGATCGGTCGATTCGCCGACAGCCCCCATGCCCAGGTCGCCCGCCGACGGATGGCGGCAATTGATCCGGCGAACTCTCCGTCCAATCCTTCCCTTCGTCGATAAACCAAATGTCTTCATCCACTTATCAACGCCGATTGTTGTCCGGCCGAACCGTCTCGTCACGGCGACATCTTGCTGGTTTGATGTCTCGCGTCTTGCCGGTCTTGGTGCTGGCGTTGGGTTCGCTCTGGTGGATGGTCGCGATGCAGCCTGCGCTGGGGCAATTTCCGTCGAACCAGAACTATGGTCGGACGGGATTCGATCAATCGGGACGCTACCAGAATGTTCCCCAGATCGCACAAAATCCAAACTACCAAAGTCAAAACTCGATTCCAACGATTCCGTCGGCCGCGATGACCAGTCCGATGCCGGGCGATGCACAGCAGCCGATCGAAACCACGGAGTCGAAGTGGAAGGTGCCCGCGTTCGCCCAGAAAGTGATGCAGGGCGGATGGCTGATGGTGCCACTTGGCGTTTGCTCGCTGATCGTTTTCGCGTTGACGATCGAGCGAATGATCGCACTACGCCGCGGCCGAGTGATTCCACGCCCCTTCGTGCGTCGGTTCACCGAATGTGTCGAAGACGGCCAACTCAGCTATGAAGAAGCCACAGAGATTTGTGACGAGTTCGATTGCCCGGTGGCCGAAGTCTTCCAGGCAGCGGTGCGCCGTTGGGGCCGTCCGATGTTCGAAGTCGAACAAGCGGTGATGGACGCGGGCGATCGCGTGTCCGATTCGTTGAAACGTTTCCTAAGAGTCTTTCACGCGATCAGCAACGTGGCGCCGCTGTTGGGTTTGCTCGGAACGGTGCTGGGGATGATCGAAGCATTCGACATGATGAGTAGCCAAGAATCGATCGGGCGTCCGGAAATGTTGGCGTCGGGAATCAGCGTCGCGTTGATCACGACCGCGGGTGGCCTGTCCGTCGCGATCCCGGCGTACTTGGCGTACATGTACTTCAGTAGCAAGTCAGACAGTTATCTGAACGAGATCGACAAGCTCTGCCAGCGCGTCGTCGACTGCATCTCGGCCGAGGGCCTAGAGAATGCGGGCAATGCGAATCGGTCGGCCGGTCGAAAACGACGCGCCGCTTAGATCGCTGCGTATCGCGGCGGCATGCAGGACCGTTCACCCGAAAGAAGACAACCATGGCCAAACGTAACAACTCCGAAGAAGCGACCATCAACTTGACGCCGATGATCGATGTTGTCTTTCTGTTGGTCATTTTTTTCATGGTGGGTAGCAAATTCAGCGAGGCAGAGAGTCGCATCAAAGTCAACGTGCCAAGCGTCGGGCAAATGCAATCGATGGCGCGTGTCCCCGATGAACGTGTCGTCGCAATCGGGATCGATGGAACCGTAACGTTGGATGATTCGCCGATGTCCCTAAGCCAATTGACACAAACACTGCGCCAAGAGCACGCGAATTATCCCGGTTTGAAAGTGGCTGTTCGCGGCGAGGCCCAAGGGTCTCAGCAGCAATTGGTTGACGTTCTGCAAGCGGTCCGGGTCAGCGGCGTGGATCAGATCGGAATTGCGACCAAGAGGATCCAGCGTTGATCCCGCGTGCCGAATTCAACGCTGATCTGTGGGCCGACCCAAGATTGGTCTATACCGTCGCCGCTGCTGCAGTGGCGACGCTGCTGTTCACGATCTGGTTGTTTCGCCGCCGCCGGCGCGGTGGTCGACAAGCCGGTTTGATCTGCTTGGTGCTGTCGATCGTTCTGCATGCCGCGCTGATCTTTTTGGTACCGATGTTGCCGTCGATTTCGGGCGGTTCGTCGACGGCGGATGCGGAAACAGACCAGGAGGCTGGTATCGATGCGATCGAATTTTCAACGTTCGATCCTGATGCCGTCGCCGCAGATGCTTCTGCGGATGACTCCGAATCGATGATCGCTCCGCTGCCGGTTTCCGATTTGGCGGAACTGTTGACCCAGCCCGAGCCGACCCAGCACGAATCCGCCGACGAAGAACCATCAGATGCACCTGAGCTGGCTACGGATACCGCACCGTCGTCGCTGGCCGAAATCACACCGGCCCACACGATGGCAAGGCTGGACACCATTTTTAGCGACGAATTGGATGATGCTTTTGCCGAGCCACCCGCACCTGACAAAGCTGCTGTGACTCGGCCCGTGCACGTCGGCGATGTGGCTGCGAATACGCCGGCGCCGCGCGCGAAGGTGCCTGGCGATATTGAAAACGACTTCGCCAACCGAGTGGGTGCGGCGAAGAATGAGGCGCTGCTGCGTACCGGCGGCGACGCGAACACGGAGGCGGCCGTTGACGCCGCTCTGCGATTTTTAGCGGAAGCCCAGAGGGCCGACGGCGCCTGGGATCCACGTTCGACTGGTGCGGGCATCGAGCGAAAGCCGCTGGGGATGACTCGCGGTGGCGCCGGGGCGAACGCCGAAACGGCGCTGACGGGACTGTCGCTGCTGGCGATCACGGGTGCCGGACATACGCACCAAAAAGGCGCGTATGCGGACAACGCCTATCGTGGCCTCGTCTATCTGATCCAAAATCAAAAACCCGATGGTTCTTTGGCCGGCCGCGCATCGGTCTATGAGTCTACCTATTGCCACGGCATGGCGGCGCTTGCGATGTGCGAGACCGCAGCGATCACTCACGATCCGTCGGCGATCGCGTCGGCAACACGCGCGATCCAATACACACGCTCGATGCAGCATCAGTCGACCGGTGGATGGCGGTACACGGCGGGTGACCCTGGTGACTTGAGTCAATTGGGATGGCAGGCGATGGTATTGGATGCGGGACAGCGGGCCGGAGTTGCCGTCGATCCGCGAAACTTCGCCGGTGTCGAACGATTCTTGCGCAGCGTTCGGGCGGGATCTACCGGCGGACTGGCCGCCTACCGCGCCGGCGAGGCGGCAAGCCGAACGATGACGGCCGAAGCGATGGCGACTCGCTTGTTGATCGGACAACAGATTCCGGCGGCGGAAATCGACGAAGCCGAACGCAGCCTGCTGGGCCAACTGCCCGGCGTCGGTCAAGACAACTACTATTACTGGTACTATACGACGATGGCGCTGCATCAATTGCAGGATCCGGCCTGGGACCGTTGGAACGCGGCGCTGAAGGATCGATTGCTGGCCACCCAGCGAAGCGACGGAAGCTGGCCGTCCGATTCGGTTTGGGGCGGGTACGGTGGTTCCGTTTACACGACCGCGATGGCAACATTGTGTTTGGAAGTCTATTACCGCCACTCGCTTCGCAGCGACGAGCAACGCATCGCCCGACCATCTGACGATTTTTCGAACCGTTGAACCCCCTCGATCCCCTCACCGACTCGATTCACCAAGCCGCCGAAGACGAGGGGTTTGTGTTGTGGGGAGTCGCGCCGGCGATCGATTCGACCGGACACGCCGATCTGGTGCGATGGATTGATGCGGGGTACGCCGGTCAGATGCAGTACTTTGCCGACCGAGTCGATGCTTACCGGCATCCCCGCGGTGTGCTAACGGGAGCAAAGTCGGTCGTCGTCCTGGCGTTTCCATATCCCGCCCGTTCGCATCACGACACGGCGATTGGTCACGGCAAAGTCGCAAGGTACGCGTGGTCCGGCATCGACTATCACGACGTGATCCATCCCAAGCTGAAACGCGTCTGTCGCATCATCAGCGACACGTCGCCCGATGCTAACGCGCGGGGCATCGTCGATACCGCACCACTGATGGAACGCGAAATCGCCCAGCTTGCCGGCCTGGGGTGGCGAGGCAAGAACACCCTGCTGCTGCACCGAACGCGCGGCAGCTATTTCTTTCTGGCGTGTGTGTTGACCGACATCGAATTGCCGTCCTCGCAACCGATGGCGACCGCGCACTGTGGAACCTGTACCGCGTGTTTGCAAGCCTGCCCGACCGATGCCTTCGTTCGTCCCGGTGTGCTCGACGCCAGTCGATGTATTAGCTATCTGACGATCGAGCATCGCGGCGCCATCGACGTCGCGCTCCGACCCGGCATCGGCGAATGGGTATTCGGTTGCGACGTTTGCCAAGAAGTTTGTCCATGGAACCGCAAACCGGCGCGGCGAGACGATCGGCCGGTCCAGCCCATGGAAACGTTGGATCTTGTCGAGTTGTTTTCGTTGACCGATGACCAGTTTCACGCTCGCTATCGCAAGTCGCCGTTGTGGCGAACGCGGCGACGGGGAATGCTGCGAAATGCTGCCATCGTTATCGGGAACCAAAAACATGCAGCTTCGGTTCCCGCATTGTCGACCGGGCTTGCCGATGAAGACCCGGTCGTTCGAGGTGCCGCGGCGTGGGCTTTGGGGCAAATCGGCACGGGCGAAGCGATTGAACATCTGCGTGACCGATTGGCCATGGAAAAGGATCCTGACGTCATCATCGAAGTCACCGCCGCGTTGGCGTGATTTCGTTATCATGGGACCATGTCACGCTACGAAAAGATCAAACGTGTTTTCTCGCGAATCGGCCAACCGGTCGCCCGGTACGACGCGCCGGCGAAACAGCAAGCCGCGCCACGGAATTCGCCGACGATCCAACCGCGTGATCCCGCGGTATTGAGCAAGTTGGCGGGCGAGGTCGCGCTGCGAACGTTTCCTCGTGAGGAAATCGATCGCATGCAGCGTGAGATTCACGAGCAAACGTTAATGCTTTCGCGAACGATCGACCGCCCGAACTTCACCAGCGTCGGGCGTGACGATTTGATGAGGATGATCCGTATGTATGACGACCGTTTTTTCGGCGGACGCATATTGCCCGTCGCGATGGCCGAAGGTTTGACGTTCGGTATCTCGTCCCGAATGACAAGCGTCGCGGGGAAATTGGTGACTCACTATTCGAGTCGGCGTCGGTCGGGGCCGCGTAAGTTTGAACTGGTACTGTCATCAACGTTGTTGTTCCAGACCTTCGAAGACGTTGACCGGCCTGTCGAAGTCACCGGTCGCATGTGCCGTGATCGCTTGGAAGCCATGCAACGAGTGGCCGAACACGAGTTCACGCACTTGATCGAAATGTTGATTTGGAACGACGGAAATTGTAGCGAGTCGCGTTTCCAATCCATCGCAAACCGCTACTTTGCACATACCGATTATCGTCACGCCCTGATCACGCAACGCGAACGCGCGGCGATCAAATTTGATATCCGTGTCGGCGACCAAGTCAAATTTCGCCGCGACGGTCGGGTTGTAACCGGGCGGGTCAATCGGATCACACGCCGGGCAACGATCCTGGTGAATGATCCGAAGGGCGAACCGTTCAACGACGGTAAACGCTACACCCGGTTCTACGTCCCGTTGGAACAACTGACGAAAGTTTCGTAGCTCGTGTCAGCTTGGTGCTCAGTATCCTTGTGCTAGCAAATCGCCTTCGCTACGCGACTGAAACAAACCGCGAGTTCACGACGGTCCTTTTCGCCTTGTCGTCGTTTGGGCTCAACGATACGCTGGTACCCAGAAGCATGAAGTTTCACGGGTGGGTCCAGGAAGGGCGAGAGCATGTTGAAACGACGATCGATTCGAACCAAACTCATTGTTGCGTTGACTTTATTGTCCGCAATTGTCCTGCTGCTGGCATTCAGTGGTTTCTGGGGACTGAACCGCTATCGACGACTGGCCGACGCCGTCAGCCAGCGTGCGATGGAGATTCCTTACGTCAACGATTTGAACCGCTACGCGCTGGCGATGCGGGAAAGCAATTTACGCAGCAGCGAATTACACAGCAGCGAAGGCATGATCCACCAGTTGCCGCTGGGCGATCCGTTGATCAATTTCGAAAAATTCGAAATGGATCAATTCAATCATGCCAGTCTTGAATTTCAACTGATCCTGGATCGATACCAAGCCACTGTCGATTCGCGAACTCAAGAACGTTCCTTGTTGGTGGATAACGAACGACAACACAAGAGTCTCGTGGACGTCCGATCCGCTTACGAGGCGCTCGAGGCTTTTCGTCGTCAACGTACCGCGATCGACGGATACACACACGGCAACCTCGGTGTTTACCTGGACAATCTTGTCGATGAAACGGACAAGCATCTGGCTATGATCCACGGTTCGATGGCCGATGTCAGCGATGATGTGCGTGGTCAGTACCGTACTTGGACAGCGATGGCATGGTTCTGCACGATCACGGCGATCGCAATCATGGCAGTCCTGCTTTGGTCGTTGAATTCGTTGGTCGTCAAACCGTTTCGAACGCTGTTGGATGGTTCTCGATTGGTCGCCGGAGGTCAATTTGATCATCGCATCGATTTGGGCACCGGCGACGAGCTGAGCGAATTGGCGGAAGCGATGAACGAGATGACCGACCGATTCCAAAACGCGTTTGCGACTGTCAATTCCTGGTGCAACAACCTGGACCGCCAAGTCCAAGAACGTACTCGCGAAGTGATCCAAAATGAACAGTTGGCCAGCGTCGGTTTTTTAGCCGCGGGTGTGGCCCACGAAATCAACAATCCGCTGGCGACGATCGCGTGGAGCAGCGAAGCGTTGCAGTCACGCGTCGGCGAATTGGCTGGTGTGGCATCCAACCAACGACTTGTCGACGATGAACTTTTCGATGCGCTGACCACGAACCTGAAACGCATCGAAGACGAGGCCTATCGATGCAAGGGGATCACGGAAAAACTGCTTGATTTCAGTCGCCTGAACGAAGTCCGTCGAGCTCCCACGGACTTGTCCGAACTGGTTCAAGACGTTGTCGCGATGGTGGGCACGGTCGGCAAATTTCGTTGCAAGGCGATCCGCACCAAGATCGACGGCGCCGTGATTGCAGAAGTCAATCCGCAAGAAATTCGCCAAGTCGTTCTGAACTTGGTCACCAATGCATTGGAAAGTGTCGATCACGACGGTGCCGTCGATGTCATTGTGCGAGGCGACGACCAAAAGGCGTCCATCATCGTCGAAGACAACGGTTGCGGAATGAGCCAGGAAGTCATTCAGCATCTGTTCGAACCGTTCTTTACGCGGCGACGCGATGGAACCGGGACGGGGTTGGGTTTGAGTATCACATACCGAATCATCTCGCAGCACGGCGGTTCGCTTGTGCCGTTTAGCGAAGGTGAAGGCTTGGGCTCCCGAATGGAACTGTCCCTGCCCTACCAACCCAGCGACGGCGACATCTCAAGTAGCAGCCGAATTCTGCAAGCCGCCTAGACTCAAAGCGATCATTGGCTCTTTCGTTCAAAAAAAATACCATGACTAAACCAAAACTCGCCAAGCCCGCAGCGATGCATATCCTGTTTGCCGACGACGAAAAGAATTTGCAAGAGCTGATGCGGACCGAACTGCCCCGCATGGGATATTCGGTGACCGTTTGTCCGGATGGTTTGACCGCGGTGGCGGCGCTAGAGAAAGAACCGTTCGACTGTCTTCTTGTCGATCTCGACATGCCCGGTATGAACGGAATCGAGGTGATCGGAAAGGCGCGTGAGTTGCGCCCAGAAATCGAAGCGGTCGTGATGACGGGCAACCCCAGCAAAGAAACCGCGATCGCAGCATTGCGACATCAAGCGTTCGACTACCTGACGAAACCTTGTCGCTTAGCCGACATCGCCGGTCTGCTTGGACGTGTCAACGAGCGGCGGCAAATCAGGAAACAGATGGCTGCGCTGAACCAGCGATTGCGTCATGCCGAAGGTGACTCGCAATTGGTCGGCAGCGGCAATGCGATGGACGCCGTTCGATCGTTGATCGCCAAGGTATCGCCCACGGACAGTTCGGTGTTGATTCGCGGCGAAACGGGGTGCGGGAAAGAGCTCGTCGCCCGCGCCGTCCACAACGCCAGCCTTCGGGCGGATAAACCGTTGGTGCCGGTCAACTGTGGCGCCCTTCCCGAAAATCTAATCGAAAGCGAACTGTTTGGTCATTGTCGTGGCGCCTTCACGGGTGCCGATACGGCGCGGACCGGTTTGTTCGAAGTCGCTGATGGCGGCACGATTTTTCTTGATGAAATCGGTGAGTTGCCGCTATCGATGCAGGCAAAGTTATTGCGAGTGCTGGAGACCGGTGACATCCGTCGTCTCGGTGACAATCAAACCGTTCACGTTGACGTTCGTGTCGTTTGTGCGACTCACCGCGATCTGGAAAAGATGGTCGAAGAGGGAACGTTTCGCGAAGACTTGATGTTCCGAATCAATACGTTTGAGATTCACGTGCCCGCACTGCGCGAACGCACGGAAGATATTCCAGTACTCGCGCGACACCTTCTTCGCCGTCATCGTACCGATGGCTCCGACGATCAGTTGTTCACACCCGAGGCACTGGATCAACTCTTGTCCCATCAATGGCCGGGCAATGTTCGCGAACTGGCCAACGTGATTGAGCACTCGGCGATTCTTTGCGATTCGATGCCGATCGGAGCGGAGGATTTGCCGCGTCATTTCGGAAAACGCCAACTGCGAAAAGAGATCCGTGATTCGGGGCCGATGACACTAAGAGATTTGGAAATGATCGCCATCGATCAAGCGATCCAGCGCAACGATGGTAACAAACCCGCTGCGGCGGAAGAGTTGGGCGTCAGTCTAAAGACGCTCTACAACAAACTGAACGCCGCCGAAGAAAAGAAGCAAGCAGGCTGAGTGCTCTTGCGGCAACCCTACGTGGACCCGCGACTCCGCTCGCGGGATGTCAGCTGCAAAGCAGCTGATGAAACAACGTACACGCTGCGAACGGAGTGTATAGGCCGGAGTCGTAGGGCCACGAAGGGTGTCCCGATGTGGTCCCCGATCTAAGACCGCACTAGTTTGCGAAAAGCTTCGTTTAGTTTGGTGGTGACGGGACCGGGTTTGCCGTCGCCGATCGTTCGGCCGTCCAACTTAACAGCCGCGATCACCTCCGCCGCACTGCCGGTCAAAAAGCATTCGTCAGCAATGAAAATGTCGTGGCGCGTCATCGGGTGTTCCGACGTTTCGATGCCTGCTGCAACGGCCAATTCCAAAACCGCGTTTCGAGTGATGCCTTCTAAGATTCCTGCATCGATCGGCGGCGTCGAAAGCTTGCCATTCTTGACGATGAAAATATTGTCGCCCGTACACTCGGCCACTTCCCCTTTGATGTTCAACATCAACGCTTCGACGCATCCGGCGCGAAGGCCCTCCATCTTGGCCATGATGTTGTTCAAGTAGTTCAGCGACTTGATCCGTGGGCTCAGCGCTGCGGGGTGATTGCGGATCGTCGAAGCCGTCACCAACTCGAGGCCGTTCTGGTACATCTCCGCCGGATAGAGCGAGATTTTGTCAGCGATGATGATGATTTGCGGGTTGCTGCACTTGTACGGGTCCAAGCCCAGCGGGCCGCTGCCGCGGGTAACCACCAAACGAATGTAACCGTCGTCCAGGCCGTTCTTTTTGACGCACTCGTTCACGTCCGCGGCCAGTTCGTCGATTGTCATTCCCATCGGCAAAGCGATTGCCGCAGCCGATTCCCACAGCCGAACCAAGTGCTCGTGCAGGCGAAATACCTTGCCGCTGTAAATGCGAAGCCCTTCAAAGACTCCGTCGCCATACAGAAGACCGTGATCGTAGACGCTGATCTTGGCGTTATCTCGCGAAAAGTACTCACCGTTGATGTAGATCTGTTGGCTCATGAGAAATCTGATTCAGGCAGGGTGATTGAAATGGAAGACAGACGCATCAATCGACTTCGGCGGCCGTCACGGCGCCGACGATCGCTGCATCGAAATAATTGATCGACATGCCGGCATCGACGACGATCGATTGAGCCGTCACGCCACTGCTGCGGGGACTCAATAGGAACACGGCGGTGGAGGCGACTTCATCGGTTTCGACGGCGCGTCCGCGAGGAATGACTTTTTCGGCGTACAGATACGAATCGACATATCCGGGGATTCCCGCCGACGCGCTCGTCTTCAACAAACCCGCCGCAACGCTGTTGAAACGCACTTCGCTAAACCGACTGAATGACTTGGTCAGAAATGCGAGCGATGATTCCAGTGCCGCCTTGATTGGCGCCATGAATCCATAACTTTCGCTTGCCATCCGCGTCGTGCTGATGCCGATGGTCACAACGGAAGCGTCGGGTTCAAAAATGTCTTTCAGTGCATTGCAAATACTGGTCAACGAATATGCCGATATATCCATCGCCTGCAAAAACTGACTTCTTGTTGTTTCGTGGAACGGACGGATCCCTTCTGGATAATCAGCGTAGGCGATCGAGTGAACGAGTCCCGACAAGCGAACTTTGTCGTCGGCAAGCGTTTTGGCAAGCGCGTTGATTTCCGTTTGTCGTTCGACGTCGCAAACGATGGTTCGGCGACCGTTCAGCAACTTTCCAAGGCTCTCGTTGCGAGCTTCACTTCGCACGCTGTAGATCACTTCGGCACCGGACTGTTCCAAGATCTTGGCAATGCGAAAGGCAACGCTCTTTTTGTTGGCGACGCCCATGACCAACACGGTCTTGCCCGATAGACCCAAAAAATCGAAGACGGGTTCACTGTCACTCACGATGTGGGTGCCTCTGGCTTCGGGGAGGGGCTGGACATGCTGCAGCAAAAGTCCAATCGCGTCGCCAACTTGCCGTCGACGGTCAGTTTGCCAGTCATGTAAAAAGCGCTACTCACTTGCTCTTTGAGCGTCGCCTCGATCTCCACGGTGTCGCCCGGGCGAATCATTTTCTTGAACTTGACGGCGTCCATTCGAGTCGCAACGGGGACGGCGTCTGCGGCCATGTCACCCCCGCGACCGGCCAACAGCACGGCGCCGGCCTGCAAGCAGCATTCGCACTGGATCACCCCAGGAACAATGGGCGAGTCAGGAAAATGGCCTTGGAAAAAGAACTCGTCGGCGCGAAACGTTTTTCGACAAACAATCGAAGTCTCCGTTTCTGAGACGATTTCGTCAACCAAAAGCATGGGACCCCGATGAGGGATGCGTTTCTGGATTTCTTGGTCTTTCATGGTGATATAAGACGGCAAATCTGCACCAGAAGTCAAGCGGGTGAGGATCTGATAGGATCGCGTTTCGGCTGCAATCCATTCATCCTTCGACGTCCCATTCGAACATGACGACCTACTACGCCAACGGTAACGAATCCAACTCGCTAACCAGCGACGACCTGCGAGACGCACTCCAGCAGACGCTGGCCGCGATCGGGCCTCGGCAAAAAGTCCTCTTGTTGCCGCCCGACCAAACCCGATTGTTCAGCCGGGCGGGCGAATTGACAGTGCTGTGTCGCGAATTGCTCGGCGATCGAGTCACCGACATCATGCCGGCTCTGGGGACTCACGATGAAATGGAGCCCGAGCAACTCGACCATATGTTCCCCGGTGTGCCGCACCACCTGTTTCGCCCACACCGATGGCGTGATGACGTCGTCACCCTTGGCGAAGTGTCCGCGGAATACGTCAAGAAGGTGACCGGCGGTTTGTACGACCAACCATGGAAGGCACAGGTCAACAAGATGTTGGTCGAGGGTGGGCATGACCTGATTTTCTCGCTCGGCCAAGTTGTGCCGCACGAAGTCATCGGAATGGCAAACTACAACAAGAACATTTTTGTGGGTACCGGCGGCGTTGCCGGAATCAATGAAAGCCACTACTTGAGTGCTGTCTATGGCATCGAGCAAACATTGGGGCAAGCGAACACACCGTTGCGACAAATCCTGAACCACGCTCAAGACGAGTTCTGTAAAGGCATGCCGTTGCTGTACGCGCTTACGGTCATTCAACAAATGCCCGATGGGACGCTTCACACGCGAGGGCTGTACATCGGCGACGATCACGAAACCTTCTTTGCCGCGGCCGAGTTGGCAAGGAAGGTCAATATCACTCACCTGGATCATGCGCCCAAGCATATCGTTGCTTATCTGGATCCGCGCGAGTTCTCCAGCACATGGCTGGGCAACAAGTCCATCTATCGAACCCGCTTGGCCATCGCGACAGGCGGACGCTTGACGGTGCTCGGACCCGCGGTGAAAAAGTTCGGCGAAGACAAGTCGATCGACCTGTTGATCCGCAAGTACGGTTATCGAACCAAGGCGGAAATCATTCAGTTGTTTGCCGAGAACGAAGACTTGCGAGCCAACCCGTCGGCAGCGGCCCACTTGGTTCACGGCTCACACGAAAATCGTTTCGAGGTTGTCTATGCGGCCGGCAAACTCTCGGCCGATGAAATTCGAAGCGTCAATTACACACCGGGCGATGTGAACGAGTTGATGAAGCGGTATGACGTCACGAAATTGAACGATGGATTCCATACCGACATCGACGGGTCCGAGTTTTACTACATCCAAAACCCGGCCCTGGGGCTGTGGCAGGCGCCGCTCTAAGGTGTGTCTAAAATCACGCGGATCGCTCGAAAACTCGATTGAGGCTGCGTTTTGTCCCTTATTGCACTTTGCGGGTAAATTACTTGCCTTCCGTGTGTTTCGGGCCTAGAATGCATTGCACGCGGTGAGAGAGCGATTTCGGCTCGGTTTTCCGCTTCTCTTGCTCGTGTCGCATGCGGCGAACGTCAAGCTCGCTGTGGCGTGAGTTTTGGTCCGGGCTGGTTCCGAGCCGACGGCCGCGATCCGACTGAGATGTGGGAGGCCCATCATGGGAGCGATGTTCCCGAGTCAGGTTCGACCAGAAACGTCACCTAGCGTTCACGCCGTCGGGTTGGCGAGCTACGCGGACGTTCCCGCTTTCGGCGTTTTGTCGCACGCCGCCGAACAACTTCCGGATCGTCCGGCAGTGATCTACGGCGATCAGGTATGGGATTACCGGCGGCTCAATCACGACACGATCGTGGCCGCGGCGATGTTTCAACGGTTGGGTGTGCGACCGGGCGACCGCGTCGGTCTGCTGTTACCGAACGTTCCCGAATATGTGATCGCAGCTAATGCAATTTGGCGATGTGGTGCTGTCGCGATCGCGATCAGCCCGTTGATGGTTGCCGAAGAAATATCGACGTTGCTAGACAGCACCGATTGTCGAATGGTCGTATCGCTTGACATGCTCAGCCAATCGGTTGTCGATCCCAAGGTACGACTGTTGTTGGTGTCGATTCGAGAACATTTACCGTCGCTGTATCAAATCGGTTATTTGTGGCAACGCCACCAACGCACAGGATGCTGGACATTGCCGTCGAGCGACCGTCAACGTTGGTTCTGGGATCAGATCGCGGCGACGACTCAGTCATGGCAACCGATCACGATCCATCCGGAATCGGATCCGGCATACATCTTGCCGACCGGCGGAACGACGGGCGTTCCCAAGGCGGTCACGCTCAGCCACACCAACTTGGTCGCCAATGCTTGGCAACAATATCAATGGACGCAATGTTCGTTCGGCCGTGAAACGATGCTGGCGGTGCTGCCGTTTTTTCACAGCTACGGCATGTCGGCCAACATCATGGGCGGCGCCGCGACCGCATCGACGTTGGTTTTGCACCACCGATTCAACACGCGCCAAGTCATTTCGTTGATGGAAACGCATCACCCAACGGTCTTTCATGCGGTACCCGCGATGCTGGTCAGCATGAACGAGCGATTTCGCAGCGCCCCACCGAAAATTTCGGGATTGCGGTGGACCATTTCCGGCGGCGCATCGCTGGAGCAAAGCGTTGCATCGGAGTTCGCCAAACATACCGGATCATTGGTCGTCGAAGGGTACGGCCTAAGTGAAGCGTCGCCGGTCACCCATGTCGGGCACCTGTTTCGCGAGCCTCGGTACGGATTCATCGGACTGCCACTGCCCGAAACGGATTGCCGTATCGTGGATGCGAACCCAACCGAAGATGACGGGCTCGGGGTTGTTGAGTCAGGGGATGTTCGATCGGGCGAAATTGGCGAGCTGATCGTTCGAGGGCCGCAAGTCATGCTGGGTTACTGGAACGACGCAAAAGCAACATCCCAAGCCGTGCGTGACGGTTGGTTACACACCGGTGACTTAGCGATACGAGAACCCGATGGCTACTACCGAATCGTCGGCCGCAAAAAAGATCTGATCATCACGTCGGGATTCAACGTCTATCCCGGCGAAGTCGAGGACGCGATTCGCGAGATGCCGGAAGTTGACGATGTCGCCGTGGTCGGAGTGCCCGATGTGAACCGCGGCGAAATTGTCGTGGCGTTCATCGTGGTGAAACCGGGCGCTACGTGGGATGAAGATGCTGCCGACAAGTACTGTGAAGTCCACTTGTCGAAATATAAGCGACCGCGACGCTGGCACTGCGTCGACGGAGATCTGCCTCGCAACTTCCTAGGAAAAGTTCTGAGACGCCAATTACGGGAGACGCAATCATGATCAAGGTTGACCCCATCGCGGTTGTCGGCGGAGTGCGAACTCCTTTCGCGAAAGCGTTCGGTGAGCTTGCGGGCGCATCGGCCGTGACATTAGGAAAGGCGGCGCTCACGGGTGCCGTCTCACGGTGCGGCATCCCGGTGGACGATGTCGACGAAGTCGTGTTCGGCAACGTAGCCGGTCCGCCGGATGCCGCCAATATCGCTCGCGTGATCGCGCTGTCATCCAACATTCCTCCGGAACGTGTCGCCCACACGGTCAATCGCAATTGCGCGTCGGGGATCGAGTCCGTGATCGGTGCGTGGCACTCGCTGGCACTGGGGCGATCAGACATCGTCGTGGCAGGCGGCACCGAATCGATGTCGCAAATACCATTGTTGGTCCGCCCCGAAGCCGCTGCGATATGGATGAAGTTGGCGCGATCAAAAACGTTGCTCGAGCGGATCAAGACTTTGTTCACGTTCCGACCGCGACACTTCAAACCGATCGTCGGCGTCGAACTCGGGCTGACCGATCCGGTGTCTGGCTTGAACATGGGCCAAACCGCTGAAATCCTTGCGAAAGAATTTTCTATCTCGCGCGACGATCAAGACGCGTTCGCCATGGCCAGTCACCGTAAGGCTGAAACGGCTCAAAAGCGATGTTTTTTGTCTGGAGAAATCGTCCCCATGGAGTATGGGAACACGTCGATGAGCAAAGACAACGCAATTCGTTACGGTCAATCGATGGAATCATTGTCGAAGCTGCGTCCGATCTTTGAACGTGGCGGGACCGTGACGGCGGGCAACAGTTGCCCGTTGACCGATGGTGCCGCAGCGATGGTGGTTTGCCGTTCCGAAGATGTGTCGCGATTTTCTGGCGAGCCACTTGGCTACGTCACATCGTATGCCGTGGCCGGATGTGACCCGCGGCGGATGGGACTCGGTCCCGTTTTTGCGATGAACAGACTCTTCAATCAAACGGGGTTCTCGCTCGCTGATTTTGACTTGATCGAAATCAACGAAGCCTTCGCCGCGCAAGTGATTGCTTGCGAGCGGGCAATGCAGTCGCGTGACTTTTCACAAAAGCATCTTGGTCGATCGACGCCCTTGGGAACGCTCGATCGCGATCGCTTGAACATCCATGGCGGTGCGATTGCCTTGGGCCATCCAGTGGGAACCACGGGGACTCGGTTGATATTGACGATGTTGCGTGCCCTGCGTGAATCGGGCGGCAAGCGTGGGCTGGTAACGCTGTGCGTTGGCGGCGGTCAAGGAGCTGCAGTGATAGTTGAAACCGAAATGGAGAAACGATCATGAACATCAATCCGTATGAAAATTTTGTTGTTTCCACCGATCACCGTGGTGTGGTCACCGTAGCGATCAATGTTGGCGGACGTCCGCTCAACGTGTTGACTCGGGTAGCAATGTTGGAGCTCGAAACGATCGTGGGCGAACTCGAGCGTTCGTTCGGCGTCACGGGGGTCATCTTTCGCAGCGACAAAGAGAGTGGCTTTCTGGCCGGCGCCGATGTTTCCGTCATCGCGGGAATCGAAACGAAAGTGGAAGGGTTCGGTTTGATCGAAGCGGGGCAGCAACTGTTCGCAAGAATCGAACAATTGCCAATGCCGACAATCCTTTTGATCGATGGTCCGTGCTTGGGAGGCGGCTTGGAATGGGCCCTGGCTTGCGACCATCGCATCGCTCGGGATAACTCATCGACGAAAATTGGGCTGCCCGAGATTCAATTAGGTTTGATCCCAGGCTGGGGCGGAACCCAGCGGTTGCCCCGAGTCGTCGGATTAGCCGCAGCCATGCCGATGATATTGACTGGCAAACACTTGTCGGCAAAAGAGGCAGCCAGGATCGGTTTGGTCGATTTGGCCATCAAGCCCGATGATTGGCAACGCGAGGTGAACCGGTTCGTTGACGAAGTGGTCGACGGTCGATCCGAATCGAGACATTCCCTTTCATGGAAGTCTCGTTTGCTGGATCACACAACGCTTGGACGCTGCATAACGATTGCGATGGCACGCCGGTCGGTTCGGTCGAAAAGCACGCATCACCCTGCCTTGTCGGCGGCGATCGATGCGATGGCCGCTGGGTTCGACAAACGCCGCGATGGTTTCAAGGTCGAGAGGGATCGATTCGTCGAAATGTTGGGCACCGCGACGAGCAAAAATTTGTTGAATCTATTTTTCGCTCGCGAGCGGGCGCGAAAGACATCGACTTGGATTAGCAATGCTCATAAGGCCATGCACAGCTCGCCGATTCGCCGCGTTGGTGTCGTCGGCGCGGGTGTAATGGGAGCCGGAATCGGTCAGTTGGCCGCCGTCCGCGGCTACTCTGTTGTGATCAAAGAAGTCGACGATGAATCGTGTCGTGCCGGCACGTCACGCATCGATGGCCTGGTGCGCGAATACGCGAACCGGAAACAATTCAGCGCTATCGATCGCGATCGGTTGCGTTCAAAAATCGTCGTCACGACGGATGCTTCAATGATGGGTGATTGCGACTTGGTGATCGAGGCGATCGTTGAAAGAATCGACGTCAAGGAACGCGTGTTTTCCGAACTCGATCATCACTTGAAGTCATCCGCAATTTTGACCAGCAATACGTCATCATTGTCGGTGACTCGCATGGGGATGGCGACGAAGCGATCGCAACAAGTGGCGGGACTGCACTTTTTCAACCCCGTTCACCGGATGGAGCTGGTGGAGGTGGTTCGTTGTCATGACACGGACGACGCGACGATGGCTCGGTTGGTCGCGTTTGTAAAAACACTTGGCAAGACACCTGTCGTGACCACCGACACACCCGGTTTCTTGGTCAACCGAGTTCTGTTCCCGTACCTGGGCGAAGCCATTTTGATGGTGGCCGAAGGGGGCGACGTTGAAGCGATCGATCGCGAAGTTCGTCGTTTCGGAATGCCGATGGGGCCACTTGAGTTGCTCGATCAGGTGGGGATTGATGTCGCTGCCCATGTTGCAAAATCGCTCGACGGCGTCCTGCCCGATGTTGCGTCGGTCGTCAACCATTTGGATTCAATGGTGTCACGTGGACTGCTGGGACGAAAGTCGGGACAAGGATTTTACCGCTACCGTGGCGGCAAACGCGGCGGTGGGATGCTGTCGAGCACACGGAATGCAGTTACCACAGCACCATCATTCGCCGGCATGATCGACGACGGGTTGTCGCCCATCACTCGGCGATTGATCTATCCGATGTTGTTGGAGGCAACGCGGTGCCACCAAGAACGGGTCGTGAACGAACCATGGGCGATCGACCTGGCGATGGTGTTGGGGACCGGCTTCGCCCCGCATCGTGGCGGACCGTTGCAGATGATCGAATCGATCGGGAAGAAAACCGTTCTCGAAAATGCGGAACGCCTTGAGATGACATTGGGTGACCGTTTCACAACCAACGACATCGTCGCCTTCCGTACAAAACAGCCGTTGCCTTCCATCGAGTTGGGACATCAGGAGTCACCCTAAGCGACAGTGTGTTAGCGACATCCCGCAGAATAGGTCCACGAAACGCGTTTGGAGAATGAACATGAGCGTTGATATTCGAGAGATATCTGGCGGTACCGACCACGAAGTGCCCAAAGTAAACGGTACTTCGTTCGCCGAAGTTGCCTTGCGATTGGGCGGAGCTTCGGATGACGAGGCGCGTCGGACCGGAGTGTTGGACACGGCTGATGATCAAGTCGAGGGTCTGTTCTCGCCCCAATATCAAACAACCAGCAGCCCGGCGCACCGCGCCGTTTGGGATGCTCGAGTGTCGTCTGATATGTTTTCATATGACACCGGATCAACGTCGGCGCTGGTGAAGTCGGTGGTTGATCGGTCGGTGGGACTTGTCCGTCGACATCGCGACCAAGGGACATTGCTTAACAGTGAAGGAAAGATCAGCGACGAAGTGCTCGATCAACTCGGCGACGCCGGCTATTGGGGATTGCTGGTCGATTCCGAGTTCGGTGGTTCCGGAGCGTCGATGTCCGAGTTCGCTCGGATGATTACCGAGATGGCAGCGATCGATCCGACGGTCGCGGGATTGGCATCAGTCCACGGTTGCATTGGCGCCGTGGATCCGGTGCGTTCGTTCGGTACCGAGGATCAGAAGCAACGTTTTCTTCCGAAACTTGCCAATGGCACCGCGTTGTCGGCATTCGCGTTGACCGAACCCGGTGCGGGCAGCGACCTGACGGCTCTGAAGACGACCGCCGTGCTTGATGGAGATCACTACGTCGTCAACGGAGAAAAATTGTTCATCACCAATGCAATTCCCGGCCGCACGATCGGGCTGGTTTGCAAAATTGATGGCGTTCCCAGCGTCTTGATCATCGACCTTCCCGAAGTCGAGGACGAAACGTTCCGCGTCCATCGCTACAAGATCTATGCCCTCGCGCGTGCTCACAACAACGGTCTGATCTTCAAGAACTTTCGTGTCCCCGCAAAGAATCGTTTGGTTCCTGCGCATGGCGATGGATTGACGATTGCGTATCACGGTTTGAATCTCGGACGGGTTTCGTTGTGTGCCAACGCCGCCGGAACGATGCGTTGGATGCTGGCGGAGATGTTGCCTTGGGCTGACTATCGAAAGACCTATGGTCAAGCGATCGGACGACGCGAATTGGTGCAACGGCGTGTCGCCCGGATGGCCGGATTGATCGTCGCGTGCGATGCATTGACGAACTGGTGC
The DNA here is from genome assembly GCF_007860125.1 of Rubripirellula tenax. Lineage (NCBI taxonomy): Bacteria > Pseudomonadati > Planctomycetota > Planctomycetia > Pirellulales > Pirellulaceae > Rubripirellula > Rubripirellula tenax. Next base: position 369,767 of record NZ_SJPW01000007.1, on the reverse strand, counting down.
GCGGGCTTGCTGGATCAAGGATATCGAGGCGAGATGGAGTGCATCGTCGCGAAAATCTTCGGCAGCGAGTCGCAAAAGGAAGCGGCAATTGAGTTATTCATGAAGACACATGGTGGCCGTTCGTTCTTGCAGGGACACCTTTTCGGTGACAACGTTCACGAGTTCCTGGCACCGTGTATCTATGAAGGCGAAGGTGAAATGTTGGGAATGGCATTCTTCAAGTCGTTAGTGAAAGAGCACGGCAAGCGGTACTTTGAACCGATCGGTCGCGTTCTGCATGATCGTGGGATCAGCAAGCCCAATTTGATGAACCCAAATCATCTGTGGGCACTGCGATCACCCATGATGGGATACGCACGCTGGATCGGCGGCCAAATGGTTTTGGGAAGTCGATGGTCGCGGCTGCCAACGATGTCACCCGTGCTCCGATCGCATGCTTTGTTCGCACAGCGTCAACTCTCCGACGCGGCCATGGAGGTTAGCGGCGTGATGCGGTCGCACCAATTGAAGTTGGCGGATCGTCAATGTCGCATGTCGGCGCTTTCGTCGAAGCTGCAGAACGCGATCGTCATGTTGGTCACCAGCCTGCATGCGGCAAAGTCGGGTGATCCGATCACCGAAGCGGCCGGCGCGGTGGCGTGTGGCGAACTGCGCCGACGAATCGCGTGTGCCTCGCCAACCGACAAAGACTTTCGCGCCGAAACGGATTTGGGACGGATGATCGCGACGGAGGGCTGGCAGGAACTGGAGGGTGTTGCAGCGGGGAAAATCTTGATGCCGTACAAGTAACGTACCTATCTGAACTCAGTCTGGGAGACATCCGTGGTTAACTTCATCAATCGATTCTTTCCGCAAGCGTATTCTCACGCCGATCGTGGGTTGCCGTCTCGTCGGCAGGCCGTCGTTGCGCTCGGCGGTGGCGGCGCTCGGGGACTAGCTCACCTGGGCGCGATCGAAGGTGTCTTGCGTACTGGGATCTCCATCGAACGGATCGTCGGCGTCAGTGCCGGCAGTTTGATCGGCGCTCTCTATGCGGTTGAAGGTGACATTCGGCGCGCCGAATCGGTGGCGATCGGCTTGCTGAATTCACCCGAGTTCCAACTGGGGCAACAGATACTTTGCGGGGCGGCACCGCCGACCGATGACGAATCAACCGGAGGCACGTTCGGTTGGTACTCGCGAATCCGAAAGATCCTTTCGGCGCATCGCAAATTGACGCGAGCGGTGACTAGTTCGTCATTGATTTCGGATGCCCCGCTGCGAGATGCGATCGCCGGATTGTTGCCAGATTGTGACATCAGCGATTTGTCGGTCCCGACCAGCATTGTGGCGGCCGACTTGTTGTCCGGGCAACGCGTCGTCTTGGAGCGAGGGCCACTTCGGTTGGCCGTGCAAGCTTCGTCAGCGATTCCAGGAATCTTTCCACCGGTGCGATGGGATGACTTGCTGCTTTGCGACATTGGCATGGTTGAAACGGTGCCGGCGATGATCGCAAAATCTTACGCCGATGATTTGACGATCGCTGTCGATGTTGGCCAAGGCGACACGCGAGTGGATGCGTGTGACACGGCGCTGGATGTGATGATGCGGATGGACGACGTTTGTCAACGTTTGATGCGCCGATATTATCTGGATGCCGCGGACGTTGTCATCCGTCCGAACATTGGAACCCGTGCTTGGTTCGACTTTAGCCATCCCAATCAAGTGATCGAAGAGGGACGTCATGCCGCCATCGAATCGCTCGGTCAGTTCGAACGTTCCAACGGTCGCAAAATTGGTGCGGCATAGCTTGGTCGGATGTGGCCTACCCAAAGAAGAGGCTCAGGTAAGCGACGCCGATGATCAGGCCTAGCATCGTGATCCACCATGCCGCGTTGATGCGCCGGCGTCGCGACGGGTGTCCATAGGCAGCGGGCGGCAGTCGCCACAGCAGCGAAATGACATAGGCCGACGAAAGAGGCGGCAATAACATCGTCGATGCGCATGCCGCCACCAGCGCGCGCCGAACTTTGTCGTCGAGTTCATCTTCGTTGAACCCAGGAGCGTAGCGAGCTTCGTGCGTATGACCGTCGCGATCATCCATCAGAACGGGGCGATACGGATTGCCATCCTCGGTCGGCAAAGGCGCCTGCGTCGGTACTTCGATCGCGTCAAAGTCGCTGGCTTGCGCCGATGGTGGTTCGAAGTCCGATAGGTCGGCTTGGATGCGTTCGTCGTCGTCGCTTCGCGGCTTGTTGCAACTCCAACAAAGTTCGAACGCGGGTTGATTCGGTTCCGAACATCGACCGCACTTCCAATACCCGGCCTCGCGCAGACGGCGATCGTCGTCGACCAACGTTTCGATTGCCAGGTCATAGTCTGCGGGCGAGACTTCCAAACGAACGCCTTGGATGGTCCCTGCGCCGCCAAGGCTGAGTGCCGTCGCCATGTCCGTGCCGACCACGAACGCTTGGATGCCGGCGGCCGCCAATCGGTCTCGAACGATTTCGGCCTCGAAGCCGTCCGTGTAGACATGCAGGATTCGATTTTTCGTTGACATCGCAGCGTCTCGGTCAGGCCAGGAGGTTACACCCCGCCATTTTAATCGCAATGTCCGTATGGCGTCGGCAACAGCGGGGTCCTACGCGGCGCGAGTCCGCAGCCCGGGCGACGACGCCATCGATTCGCATTGGGCGATCCACCGTTTCAACCTTCGGGTGCTGGGCAGTCGTCGGCCGCGCAATAACGCTTGCCCCTGGCTGCTCTCGGCAAACCGTTGCAGGTCCCGATACAGTTGTGCGGCCGATTCGGTCGCCAGTCCGCGAATGCTGCGACGATGAATGCTGACCAACAGCAATGCATCGCGTGGCATCATTCCTGGCACGGACGCCGAGAAGCGAATCGCACGACGGTAGTGTTGAATGGTCCGCAACGCCTTACGCGGCGCGTTGAATTGTTCGGCCAAGCGGTGTGGGTCGGCCGAGGCTAGATCACCCGCGGTGACAATGCCGAATTCGTTGAGTCGCTTGCATCGACGTGGGCTGCAAATGCGAATGTGTTCCAGCCGCATGCTCAACAGGTGCTGGCGGTGAGAGCCGCTGTTGCGTATTTGACTTGATCGCCGTTTCTTGGCCTTCGACGTAGGCGTGGGGTCGTTTTTCGATTCGCCCACCATACGCGGCAAATGGGCGTACAGCACGATGTTGTCAGGTTGTGACGTGATCGGCTTGGGGGCAGTGGGTGTACCAAACAGTCGCAGAAGAGATCGCAATATCATAGTTTACCGCGCGGAGTGAGAGAGAAGAAAAGGCACTCGACACTTCTTCGATTAGTCGACGCGATGCACTGGCCGCTAGACCGTTTTGAAAAAAGAACGATCGTCTAGAAACGGGCGACGTCGCTCAGTAACCGAGACCGACGCGAAACATGATTCCGTCGTCAAGATTCAAGTTGTCATTGGGATTGCGACGGTAGCGTAGTTCGCGTTCAAACACGTATCCAATCTCGGCAAAGCCGATGCGTTTGCCGGAACGGATCTCGTCACTGCGGCCCCACTCAAGACCCAGCACAGCGCGAATATCATTGATGTCGATGCTGTCTTCACCTCCGCTGGCCCGGGTGACGGTCCACGAACCGCCGCCGTAATCGCCGCTCAGGTACCACCAAAAGTCTTGGGTGCCCAACGTTCGGAAATATCTCGCAAACTTGGGCTGCGGGAAAAACAGATCGACCCGTGTGTAGGGATTCGGTTGGCACAGCACACCAAAGGCGGGAACGATTTTCAACTCGTTCCGGTCCAAATAGTAAATGCCGCCCTTCAGCGTCGATGTCGGCGTTAACCGAAAACTTGCGAGCGCCTTGCCCAGGATGCGGATGCTATCGCTGTTGAAGGTGTCGAAGTCCGTGAACGCTCCGATGCGGACGCCAAGTTCGGTGCTGATCATCTGGTTCGGATCGGAGTTCCAACCGACGTCCAAGAACGCGCTGTAGGCGCTGCCGGGCAGGTCGGCGTTCTTGTTGGCAGTCGTTTTCGGGCCGTCCCAGAGGTGCATCGAGAAAGACGGGACAACGAAAATGGGTTGATTCGAATAGAAGAAATTGGGAAACGCAAAGACGATTGATACGTCCGTGTCGTTCATGTTCAAGTCGTCGTCACTGTCACCAAATCCGACATAGCCGTTGCGAAATCGGGGGCCGCGCAGCAATTGGTACGCGCTGTAGCCGCCGGAGTCCATGCCCGGAAAAATGGGCCCCGAAAACATGCCTTCGGGGAATAGCGTGGTCGGCGAGGACGACGGGTAAATGGTGCTCGGAAACCCCGAAGCCGTCGGAGAGTTAAAACTGGCGGGAGGCCCGTAGACGTTTGAGTTGTCGTATTGGTAGGACGGTGGCCCATAAGATGGCGCTGCGAACGAGTCGCCATAGCTGGGCGCAACACTAGGTGAACCGTAAACCCCAGGAGGCGCGTTGAACTGAGGATTGCTTGGCACCGATGCCGGTTGAGAGAACAGTCCGCCGAAAGGACGGAACGGTTGCTGTGTCGTGGCGGGAAAACTTGTGCCGGGATACGCGGTGCTTGGATACGCCGATGGTGGCGTGCTGAGTCCGACGGGTGGACCGATGCCAGAGCTCGCCGAAGGCGTATTGGCGTAAGGGTCGAAGCTGCCGTAGGTGCTCGGTGGATACGAAGCGGGCGGCGGGCCGACGGGAACCAGATTGGTTTGTGGGCTTTGCGGTGCGGCGCCGATGTTGACCTGCGCTGAAGCCGTCGGGGCGGAAACAATATTCGTGAAACACAAGCACACAAACACGAAAGCCCAGCGTGACATCGTCGTTTCAAGACGATGACGTTGGCCCTTGTAAGGCTTCGATCGGCTTCGCAAAGCGGTTAGTTTCATCGCACATCGAGGCGAGGCAATTCAAGAGGACGGCAAACGCACTCGTCCGTCATTGGGGATTACCTTGCCGCGATACTGCCGGTCAAGGCGAATCGCTCGGCATATCTAGAATCCAAGTTGATCGAAACTGAAAAAACGGTTGGAAATTTTTACCACTGCAAAAACCGCTTCAACATTTCGACGCCTGGTTCGGTCAAGAAACTTTCCGGATGGAATTGCCAGCCTTCCATTTTGTGGTGTCGATGGCGCACGCCCATGATTTGACGCTCGCCTCCCGTCTCAGTCCACGCTGACACCATCAATTCGGGCGGCAAACTTGACGGCTCAATCACGAGCGAGTGATATCGCGTCGCAATGAAGGGATTGGCGAGCTCGGCAAACAGTCCTCCATCGTCATGTACGATCGCGTCCGTCTTGCCGTGCATCAGTTGCGGCGCGCGAACGATCTTGCCGCCGAATGCCTGTCCAATGGATTGGTGACCCAAGCAAACACCCAGCAACGGAACTCGCCCCGCAAAATGCTTGACCACATCCACGCTGATCCCGGCTTCGTTCGGCGTACACGGACCGGGTGAGACCAGGATTCGCGATGGAGACAATTCGTCCAGATTCGCAATCGTCAACTCGTCATTGCGAAAAACGCGAATGTCGATCGACGGATCGATTTCGCCGAGACGCTGGACCAGATTGTAAGTAAACGAATCGTAGTTATCGATGACGACGACCATGAGGCTATTCCCGTCGATGATGTCAATGGAGATTCAAGTCGAAACGAGCAAAAAAGATATTCTTTCGATACTAGCTTAAACGCTCTTTAGCCAGTTCGGATACGGTGCCTATAATGAGCTCGTCGCCACGGCGACCGACTGACTCCCTTGTTCGTCCCCACGGAAATCTGCTGTGCTTTCGGTTCGTCCTAAAGTTGCCGAATTGGCATTCCACGTGTTCAGCCGCTCGCTTCATCCCGAGCTGTACACGATTCATAAAAGCCGCCGGGTCGAACGGGACAACTATTCTGCACAGATCGAGATTACCAACTGTGGCCACGTCGTCACTTGGAACGCCGGTGGATTGACGTTGTGCGAGGTCGCGACCAGCGCCCACCAACCGCTGCCTCGGCGCCGTTTGTTGTTGTCGAAACCTCTGAAGGGAAGTCGCACGGAACGAGCGGACTGCCGTCAAGGCATCGACTATCGGACTCATTTCCAATTGGAACCCGTCGACCCCGACATGTTTTGGATGGTTCAACAGCAACTTGGTAGTGGTCCCACGGAAGGCTTGCTGCACAATTTTGACGCCAGTGGGCGAATGGCACTCGGGGCGCTCAGCTACGTTAGCGTCGAAATGCGTCGTCATTCGATGTTGGTCCAAGCCATTCATACGTTTCCCGATGACTTTGCAATCGTCAAGGTCGAGTCGCTGTTCTCGATCGATGCTGGAAACAAGTCCGTTTGATCGACAAGATCATCGGCGTGCTTGATGTGTTGGACTCGTGCGCTGTTCACGCCATCGCGGGTGATCGTCGCAACTATCAACCGATGCCGTGGTGCAACGGTTCACCCACTGAACTGGTCGATCACTACCATCGCCTTGGTGTGAATCGCACGTACGTCGCCGACCTGGACGCAATTCTTCATGGCCAGGTTCAGACACAAACTTTGATCGATGTTTGCAATCGCAAGCCCCACGAAGAGATACTTTTGGATGTCGGTTGGAAAGGCGATTGCCCACACCAGCTTCAAGCAGTGAACGATGTTCTTCACAACACCAATGCGTCCGTCGGGTTCATCGCGGCAACAGAATCCGCCAGCGGCATCGCCGCGGTGGGGCAATTGGCAGATGTGGTTGGGGCATCGCGAGTCTTTCTGAGTCTCGATTTTCGCGACGGGAATCTTGTTGGCGACGGAACGTCAGAGTCCCGGTGGATCGAAGCTGCGATGGAATTCGCATTGGGTGGCATCATCGTTTTGGATGTCGCCCAAGTTGGGACGGGCCGTGGCCCTATCACTGCCGTCCGATGCCAGCGTCTCGCCGACCGATGCCGAGGCCAACGGATCTATTCAGGTGGCGGAATTCGATCACTGGACGACGTCGAAACATTGGTTCGTGCCGGATGCCACGGATGTTTGGTCGGCACGATGTTGCACGAGAATAGGTTTCGTGAAAATAACGATTTGCCCGGTTGATCGAACGTCTGTTTTCCGATGTTTTTGATTCAGCGATTCACGGTTCGACCTTCATTTCAAATCTTTCGATCGACTTTGCTTTCCCGTTTTCCTTTGCCTCGACGAGAGCGCCACATAGCCGAACATCGCGCGTCGCGACATGAAAATGGCACGGTTCAAAAGACCGTGTCGTCTGCATGATTCGTTTGATGTCTCTTCCGATGATGCTGTCGTAGGGGCCGCACATGCCGACATCACACTGAAACGCCGTTCCACCAGGGAAAATGCACGCGTCGGCCGTCGGCACATGCGTATGCGTCCCCAAAACCGCCGTGACTTTGCCGTCCAAATAACGCCCCAGGACCTGTTTGTCGCTGGTCGCTTCGGCGTGAACATCGACCAGGATGTGTTTGGCGGATTCGCCAATTTCTTCGATCGCTCGATCGACGGCGTCAAACGGGCAGTCGACCGGTCGCATGTAAACGCGTCCCATCAACGATATTACGGCTAGGGGGCCCTTGGGCGTTTCGATGACGACCCAAGTTCGGCCGGCCGAATCGGCAGGATAGTTCGCCGGTTTGACCATTCGATTGGTCTTCTTCAACGTGGCGATGATTTCTTTGCAGCGGTAAATGTGATCGCCTAGGGTCACGGCGTCCACGCCAACATCGGTCATCCGCTTGAATTGTCGTGGCATCAGTCCCGAGCCGTCGGAAGCATTTTCAGCATTCACGACCAGCGCGTCGAGCTTCAAATCCGACCGCAGCGATTCTGCATACTTCACGACAGCCGAATAGCCCGGTTTTCCTACGATGTCGCCGAGAAAGAGAATCCGCATGAGCTAAGCCGTTCTGACCTGTGTCCGAAGCAATCCATCGGCATCGAGGCCGGTTGCAGGCCGATATGGTACGCGATCACACCGACGACGTTTAGGTCACGCACGCGAAGTGAAGCGAGATCGGTATCAGAAAGTGCGGCCCTATGGGAGCTATATTTCGCGTTTTCGCGTATATTCTTCACGAACCAGACTCAAGGCGATCAGTGAAAATATGCATGGGACCAAAGCCAGAATGACCAAGTACTTGATCTTCGCGGTGTGTTTGTGGGGGATCGCATCTGCCGCGCCGGGCCAGAATGCGACTCTACCGTTGAATCCACAGTCCGATCTTCCAGCGGAAATCCAGTTGCCGCAAAATTCCGTCCCGAGGACCAACACCATCGCTCCGGAAACCGCTGAGAAAGTCGAGCATAAGATTCGCGAGGCACTGGATGGGAACGCGCCAGCCGAAACGGGCGACGGTGTCCTTGACGATGTCCTTGGCGTCATCAAAAGCCAGGGCAGCATTCTTGACGGCAGCATCTTGGATGACCGCACGACGAACACGGATCCCGGTCGCCGATTGACCAGTCGTACTCGCCAAAGCGTTGATGTAGACCGACGAGCGGTGGCTGCCGAGCAACTCCTGCGGGCGGCCCGGTTGTTGTTGGCGGCGGACCCAACAAGCGAATCGGGCGTCAGACTGGTTGCCCAAATGCGGCGGGAAGCGGTCAAACTACTAAGCCACACCGACGACTGATTCGATGCGGCGTCTGAGTAGACTGTTTGTAGCTTTCCGTTTTCTTACCTTTCCCAACCCGACACAGTCTCTTGCATCTGATTTCTAGTTCGCCCAAATCCAAACGTTTGGTGCTGATCGCCGGTGCGGCGTTGTTGCTGCTGGCCGGCGGCGTGTTTGCTGACTACTGGTCGGCGAAACCGATTGGCACAAAAGCGGACTACGTCGGCCGGTCAGCGTGCATTGATTGCCACCGCGACCAAGCCGCGCTGTTTGTCGGTTCGGATCACGATAAAGCGATGGATTTCGCAACGTCTGAAACGGTGCTCGGCGATTTTGATGATGCAACGTTGGAGCACGATGGCATGGTCAGCCGGATGTTTCGCGATGGCGAACGATTCATGGTTCGAACAGACGGACCATCCGGTGAATTGGAAGACTTTGAAGTCAAGTACGTGTTCGGCGTCGATCCGCTGCAACAGTACATGGTCGAATTCGATCGGACGGCGGACATGCCGGACCACGAAATCGCGCGGGTCCAGGTCTTGCGAATCAGTTGGGACACGGCCAATAAGCGATGGTTTTATCTGCGTCCACCAGACGTCGCCGACAAGCTATTGCCCGATGACCCGCTGCACTGGACCGGCATCGCCCAGCGGTGGCAGACCATGTGCGCGGACTGTCACTCTACCAATTTGAAGCGGAACTTTGATCCCGTCGCCAATCGATACCACACGACGTATTCGGAGATTGACGTCAGCTGTGAATCCTGTCACGGACCGGGCAGCCTGCATGTCGAATTGGCAAACGAGAAGTCGCTGTTCTGGGATCGCATCCATGGATACGGCCTTGCCCGATTGAAGGGACTCGATCCACAACCCCAGTTGCAATCGTGCGCCCCATGTCACAGTCGTCGCGGTTTGCTGGACGACCAATTCAAACCAGGCGATCTGTTCACCGATCACTACAACCTTGAACTGTTGAGGCCCGACACCTATCACGCCGATGGACAAATCAAAGACGAAGTTTATGTGTTTGGATCCTTCATCCAAAGCCGCATGTACCACAAAGGCATTCGCTGTACCGATTGCCATGATCCTCATTCGTTGAAGCTAAAGAAGACCGGTAACGAAACATGTACCTCGTGTCATCAACACGCCGCCGGCAAGTACGACGTGCCGTCTCACCACCATCACGCCGTTGGATCGGCGGGTGCGATGTGCGTCAATTGCCACATGCCGCATACGACGTATATGGAAGTCGACGCGCGGCGCGACCATAGTATTCGAGTGCCGCGACCCGACTTGTCCGTCAAGTTGGGCACGCCCAACGCGTGCAGCCATTGCCACGTTGCCGACCAGCTTGAATCGATCGGTGAACCGCTAAAGAAGACGTTTACGACGAAAGAGTATTCACAGTGGCTAATGGCGGCCGAGCAAGGCAACCAAGTCATTTCCGATGCGATTTCGGCCACGGATAAGTGGTGCGATGAAGCATGCGAAAAATGGTACGGAAACGATCGTAAGCAACCGGTTCATTTCGCCGAACCCATTGTCGCGTTTAGACGCCGTGAAGCGGGATCGTTGGAAGGGATGTTGCGGTTGGCGATGGAGTCAGATGAAACGGCGCCGGCACTCGCGAGAGCCTCGTCGATTGCCGAGTTGGTCGACGCCGGAGCAAGCCAAGTGATTCCGACGGCGAAACAGTTGATCGACGACGCCAGTCAGGCACCGATCGTTCGGGCCGCCGCCGTGGGTGCATTCGCGTTGTCCTCACCGGAGGACGCACGTCGTACTCTGTTGCCGCTGCTGAGCGATCCGTCGCGATTGGTTCGTACCGAGGCCGCTCGGATGCTGGTCGCGTCGGGCGGCTACCAAACGCTAACAGGCGCCGAACAACTTAGGGTCGATCAGTCGCTGAGTGAAGTCGAAGCGTCGTTGATGGAAACATCGGATCGCGCGGGGGCTCACATGGCTTGGGCAATGCTGTGTGAACGGCGTGGTCGAATCGATGAAGCGATCTCCGCCTATGAAACTGCGATTCGGATCGAGCCGAATACGACAGGTCCGCGATCGAACTTTGCATCCCTGCTGGAAAACGTTGCCTCGCAGAATCGTTCGCCCGATGGGCCGGCTATGATGGTTCGGGTGCGAGAACTTCGAACGGCCGAGTTGCCGCTACTACGTCGAGACGCCGGCTTGGCACCCGACAACGCGCCGATTCAATATCGATTGGGATTGTCTTTGTATTTGGCCGGTGAGATGGAAGAAGCACTTGCTCAGATCGAGCGTGCGGTCGCGTTGGCTCCCGAGGTCGCCGAATTTCAACAAGCACGTGACTTGTTGAAAGAAAAGCTAGAACAGGAATGAAAAATGATGCGAAACGCTATCTCGATCTTCGGGTTTCTGTTGTTGTGCGGATTGGATTTCGACGGCCATGTCGCCAACGGTGATCAACCGGTATCTGGGGGCGTTTCGCTGGTCGCGGTGGATTCGTCGACAATCGAACAATTGAAGGTTCGGTTGGGAGACGGGAAGTTCGGCACTTCGGAAATTTCAAGTGTCGACCACGCTGATTTCGACCAATCCTTGCGCGTGCAGTTGACGACACAGCCCGACAACACGTGGGACGCGGCTTTCGGCGTGGCAATCACTTCACCGGTAAAAAAAGATGATGTGTTGCTAGTCGGATTTTGGATGCGAGGCGCCGCGAAGAGTGGTGTGGGCGGAGCGGTTGCTGAATTCGTGTTCGAACGCTTCAGCGAGCCGTACACCAAGAGCGTACAGTTTCTCGCCGAGACACCCGCCGATGGCAGTTGGCGGCAGTACTGGGTCCGATTCAAGAGCCTAGAAAGTTACGACGCTGGCCAAGCAGGCTTGAACTTTCAAATCGGATACCAGCCAGAAACATTAGAAATTGGCGGCATCACGGCAAAAAACTTTGGCGCTGGGTTCGATGCCGACTCGCTTCCCAACACGGAACTGACTTACGCGGGACGGGAGCCCGATGCGTCCTGGCGAACCGAAGCAGCGGAACGAATTGAGCAGTATCGCAAACGCGATATCCGAATGACGCTTCGCGATGATGACGGCAATGCTCGTGCCGGTTCGAAGGCCCAAGTCAAATTGGTTCGACACGCATTCGATTTTGGGACCGCGGTATCGGTACCGATGTTGACGGGCGAGGGTTCGGACAACGACCGATATCGTGAAACATTGAAGGAATACTTCAATGTCGGCACCATCGAAAACGGCTTGAAGTGGCAAAGCTGGGATTCGAATTGGATCAGCCACCAGGCCACGATCGATGCGCTGCATTGGATGAAGCAAGAAAGGTTTCCCGCGCGGGGGCACGTCATGATTTGGCCAGGCGTACGAAACCTGCCCGAGTGGGTTCCGACGATTCTAGATCGCCCCGAAGCGCTGACTCGCGTCCTTGACGGTCACATTCGCGAAATGGGTTTTGTTACCCAGGGGCTGGTACGTGACTGGGATGTCTTGAACGAAGTATTCGACAACGTCGAATTGACCGCGACGTTGGGCGACGAAGCGATGGTGGGATGGTTCAAGACGGCGGACGAAGTCGCCAGTACCGCCGACCTTTACTACAACGATTACGCGGGTCTAGTACGCGGCGGTTTTCCAACGACTCACAAGGCACACTTCGAACAAACCGTTCGCTACTTGATCGATAATGGCGCGCCGATCGACGGGATCGGAATCCAAGGGCACTTCGGTGCTTTGTTGACGCCGCCGGAACGATTGGTCGCCGAACTGGACCACTGGCATTCGCTCGGGTTGAAAGTGTTGATCACCGAGTATGACGTCGAAGTTCCCGGCGAACCTTTGAAGGCCGATTTCACGCGAGACTTTTTGACCGTCTGCTTTTCCCATCCGGCTGTTGCCGGCGTTCTGACGTGGGGTTTCTGGGAAGGGGCACACTGGAAGCCCACCGCGGCTCTCTTTCGCAAGGATTGGACGCCGACAGCGATGGGAGCCGAGTGGATTCGGTTGACAAAGGAAGAATGGACGACGGAAGAATCGTTGGTCGCCGATGGAAACGGGAACGTCCAGTTTCGCGGTTTTATTGGCGAGTATGATGTGACCGTCGATGGAAAAACACGTCGCGTGAACGTCGATCGCGATGGCGTGGTCGAACCGTTGCAGTAGCGGTGCTCTATTTTTTCCACGGCAATCGGCAAACACCCCACTGGCCATGGTTTTCGTCGACGGCAACTTCGATCCAGTCGATCGCATCGGAAAACTGTTCACGTGTTGCTTCCATCACTCGCTCTGCGATCACACGAGCCATTTCTTCCGCCGTTGTGTTGACGACGGGAAGGATGACACAGTCTTCGTTGGGAAACACCCATCGGCGCTGGCGAAACGTCGCCGTCGTTTCTTTGGCGTCGCTAATGATTTTGATTTCCGCGTGGTCACGCGGCAGCACGACGTGGTGATCCAGTGCTTGGGTTTGTTGAAGGACCGCGTCGCGAAGCGCGATGAAGTCCACCACGTAGCGATTTTCGTCCAGCGGACCTTCCACTGACGCGCGGACGCCATAGTTGTGGCCGTGCAGGCGTTCGCAGATATCGCCCGCAAAAGTAATGAAGTGTGCGGCCGAAAACACAAACTGTTCTTTGGTCACATCAACACGGAACGTAGCTTTTGTCACGAAATCAATCTCGAAAAGAGTGGTTGGGGGTTCTTAGCAATACATAGAGTGCCGCCGCGATCAAGTCAGCCGTCGTGCCGGGGTTCAGACGATGGTCGGGGGAACGCAGGTAAGCGTCTAGTTCAGCCATCTCCGGTACCGAATCCAGGCACGTGAGTTTAGACCGCGATTGAACGTCGTTCGCAACATCAACACCACATTTCCGAGCAATCAGCGTATCGACCGATTCGGCAAGCAGTTGCACATGGGCACGGTTGATTCCAGTCAAAAGGTCGCCCTGTCCCATGATCTCGTTTCGGACAACGGGAACAACGTGTTCAAAGAAGTCTCGGAATCCCGAAGCATATTGCAATGCGATTCGATCGCGTTGCTGCGCCGAAATCATCGCTGCTCGCAGATCGACTTGATCGTGTGGTTGATGAACGTCCATCGAATCCACGTTGCCCAGCCCGCCGGCGGACGCCATTGCGATTGCGTCATATACGTTCTGTCCATCCGTGGGATCGAAACCATCAAGCACCGTTTCAAGTGCGGCCAACCAATCGTTCGGTTCTTTCTCGCTGGCCTTAAGCGACTCGTCCGCCGCGACCAGCGGACCAAGCAGCAAGATGATTCCCAAGTTCACGTTGGTCGCGGTCGCTTGCCGAGTTGCCGTCGCCGCCATCAGCATGCGTCGAGTAATCGGAAGCGATGCGTCATTGAACGCAGTGGCAGTGACTTCGGCAGCTTTGACGAAGTCAATGTATTGCAGGTCATCAAAGGGCCGGCCCGGAAAGACGTTGCCAGCTTTGGGAGCGGTTGCTTCCAAAATGCACGCCCATCGAACGGCATCCGATGGTGAATGTATCTGATGACGAATGGTTTCGAAGGGATCAACCATCGGTCGTTTGCGACAAGAAGGTATCGATTGCGTCAAGCGTCTCGTCGGGGGCATCCTCGATAACATAGTGGCCGGCATCCGCGATCTCGACGGATGTCGCACTCGGCCAAACGGACTGGAAACGACGCAGGCACTCCGGACGAAAACACCAATCTTTCATGCCCCACACCAACAATGATGGCATGTCCGCAAGGCCCGGCAGTTCGTTTTCTAAATCGGCAAGTGTCTGGTAGGTCGGGTGACTCGGGTGCATCGGGATGTCTTGCACGAAAGCGTCGATCGCGACTCGATTTTCCCAATTGTTGTAGGGCGCCAACAACCCTTTGGCGACGTCGGGCGTCATCCGATTTCGGTCCATGGCCATGGTGATTGCGGCTCGCGCGAACGCATTTCCGCCGCGTACCGCAGCCTTGCCGATTACTGGGATGCGGCACGCCGCGATCCGCCACGGCAGGTACGGCGGTGGGAATGCGGCGGTATTGAGCAGCATGATTCGTTCGAAGCGACTGTGCCGCTGGACCAACGACGACAATCCGATCGCGCCGCCCCAGTCGTGCGCCAGCAGCGTCACATTTTTCAAATCCAGATGATCGATCAACTTGACCAAGTTGTCTCGGTGGGCCGCCATCGTGTAGGCAAAGTCGTCTCGTGGCGGCTTGTCGCTCCGGCCACAACCCAGATGGTCGACGGCAACGACTCGCATCGAAGGCGAGAATCGGTCGATCACCCGTCGCCAATAGAAACTCCATGTCGGGTTTCCGTGGACGCAAAGGATCGTACGTTCACCGTCTCCTTCATCCAAATAGCGCAGCGTGTGACGGCCGAGGTCAAGCTCGGCGGACGAATAGGGCAAAAGGTCTGCAGCGATCGATTTCATGGCCGCTAGTTTCGCCAATCGGCATGAGTTGCGAAACCCGTCACCAGAGAGCCCGTCCAGGTCGGCAAATCAGGGACGCATGCCGGTGGCGTCGACCGCTTCCGACGATCGTTGGGACCAAAATTCGCGGGCCGTTTTGACTTGTGGAATGTATTGGGTCAGTTCGTCGGGGGGGAGTTTTTTTAGCCGTTCTTCGTATTCGTTCTGCCACAGTTGGAAAAACTGTACCGCTTCCGAGGTCACTCGGCGATGACCATCGAATTCGATGTGCCACGGGGCGCTGGTCGCGAACCTGTAGTGATCATCGAACAACGTCACCACCCGCATGACGACCCATCCACTTTCGCGGACGACCAACGGCGGGATCACTCCACCGGCTCGGGCAAACTCGTCGAGTTTGGCTTTGTAGTGGACTTGTCCATTGTGAACGACTTCCAGGTAGTCGACGGGATCTCGCGTCGACAAGTCAACTTCGGGTTGCAGTTGCAATGCTTCGCCTTGGGTAGCGGTAAAGACGTGGCCTGGGATTTCGCCGCCCAGCATCGGTCGCAGCATCGGGCCGTTTGTCGCGACACTTTGACCGTTCCACGCGGCTCGCCACCAAGCATCTTCGTTCGCAACGGAGTTTCCTTCACGGGCAGTTTCCGCCGAACCGTCGTTGCGATAGCTTCCGATTGGGGCTGTCACGTACAGCCGGTTGTAGCCGACGGGCGATGCACCGCTTTCGTTGCCGCTTCCGGCCATTGGCGGAATCCGAAACCCCGCTTCGAGCGTGTTCCAATAGATTCGTTCAGCCCACCGTCCCACCGCCTGCGTCGTGCCCTTGATCAAGCCGGTCGTTTCACGGCCGTCTTTCACCGACAACACCTTGCGATCCAGACGCAACCAATCGCCCATGACAAAAAGCCCATCGATTCGGTCGCTTGCCAACCAAATAGGCAAAGGCCACGCAAATGGGTTCTCGATCGCAATCTTGATGCTTGGGTCGTATGTGGAAACATCCATTGCTTCACGATTCGTTTCATCTGGTGAATCGGACGAGGCGGGGTCAATGCCATAAAAGACCAATCCGTCGCGGTGCTTTGCATCTTCACGGATCCACATCGGATCGATCGTCGGCGGATCGTCGCGGTCACGTCCTGCGATCGGCTTTGCGTCAACGTGTCCTAGCGCCGCCGCAACGTGCAGGTCCTCGGCAACCATCCGCAGCGGCAAGCTGTACGGCGAGGTTACAACGCAGCAGTCACCGCTGGTCCAGCCCTTGGATTGCATGTCGATCATCCTGGGTAGATCGACGTTGTGGTCGTCCAGGCTTGATCTTTCGAGCGTGAAATTGCCCGTGATGATTCTGTATTCAGGGCCACGGATCATGCGGAAAATGTACGCACCATCGGGCACTGATAGCTCAAGGGCCCGATCCAACACGATTCCCATCCCGGCCGGGACCGTTTTTCGGATCGGCATTGGTTTGTCGGGCTTATCGACTCGCACGATCTCCGCTCGTGTTGTGGTCGGTGCGCCTGAATCTTCGTCGTGAACCGTTAGGTTCAAGATTCCACCGGCCGCGAGGGCATCAGAATTTGAAACTGAAATCATCGCTATCGACAACACTGCAAACAACGGCAAGCTGGCGTACTGCGTCAGATGATTCACGACAATGATCGATGAAATCCTCGTTTGCGTCGATTTGCAAATCCACATGCGTGTATTCTGTTTATCCGTTCTACGATTTTCTTCCACGATCGCCTCGAGCTTTTTAATGCGATTCTATTGTTTGGTTCTGTGTTTGTTGACGTCGTCGAGCGTCGCTATCGCCGCCGACAAGCCTAACATCATCTATATTCTGTCCGATGACATGGGGTTTTCCGATATTGGTTGCTATGGCAGCGAGATACCGACGCCCCACTTGGACTCATTGGCGTCCAAGGGCCTGCGTTTTACCCAGTTTTACAACACGGGTCGGTGTTGTCCCACGCGGGCGAGTTTGATGTCGGGGCTTTATCCTCATCAAGCGGGCGTCGGTCACATGATGGATGACCGAGGGTTCGACGGTTACCGCGGTGAACTCAATCGAAATTGCGTGACGATTGCCGAGGCATTGAAGCCGGCAGGTTATCGGACCTACATGGCCGGCAAATGGCACGTGACAAAGCAAGTTGATCCAAAGACCGAAGCGGACAAGCACAACTGGCCGCTGCAACGTGGGTTTGATCGTTTCTACGGAACGATCCACGGTGCCGGAAGTTTCTTTGATCCCAACACACTGACTCGTGACAACCAATTTGTTTCGCCGCTGACCGATCCCGAGTACACGCCGGATCAGATGGCCAACGGTACGTTCTACTACACCGATGCGATCGCCGATCATGCGTCGCGATTCGTTCGCGAACATCATTACGACAACGGCGATCAACCGTTCTTTATGTACGTCGCTTTCACTGCGGCTCACTGGCCGATGCACGCCCTAGAACATGACATCGCTAAGCACGAAGGTAAGTACGACCAGGGCTACGATTCGATCCGTAACATGCGTTACCAAAAAATGCTTGATCTCGGTCTGATCACAAAGTCCGATACGGTCAATTGGCCGATCCCTGACAACAAAAAAGAATTGACCTATTGGGACTGGGATAAGCGAAACATGGAGGTCTACGCGGCGATGATCGACAACATGGACCAAGGGATCGGACGGTTGATCGAATCACTGAAAGAGACGGGCGAGATCGAGAATACGTTGATCTGTTTCTTCCAAGACAACGGCGGATGCGCCGAAGGTTACGGCCGCGGCGGCATGGGTGGGCCTCGTGCCGCCGCACCGACGATGGCGGTGTTGGCGGATGACTATCTCCAGCCCGATATGACGCCCAAACAGTCTCGTGACGGATTTCCGATGCGAACGGGCAAGGGGGCGATGGCCGGACCTGCGGATACAGCGATCGGTTATGGCGAAGGCTGGGCGACGGTTTCCAACACGCCCTTTCGCGAATACAAGCACTATGTTCACGAAGGGGGAATCGCGACGCCGCTGATCGCGCACTGGCCTGAAGGCATCCGCCGTCACGGTGAATTGGAAAGCACACCAAGCCACTTGATCGATTTGATGGCGACGGCCGTTGATGTTGCCGGCGCAACCTATCCGACCACGTTCCACGGCGGGCAAACGATCAAGCCGATGGAAGGAAAAAGTTTGGTTCCCACGTTCGATGGCAATTCCATTGAGCGCGAGGCGATCTATTGGGAACACGAAGGTAACCGAGCGATTCGCGTCGGCAACGAAAAGCTGGTCGCGAAAGGCAAGAACGGCAAATGGGAACTGTACGACATCTCGGTCGACCGTAGTGAACAAAACGATCTGAGTCTCGAAAAGCCCGAACGCGTTAAAGAGCTCGTGGCCATGTGGATGGCGTATGCTCAGCGAGCAAACGTGCTGCCGCTAAATCCGAAAAACCAGCCCGGCCGAGGCAAGCGTTAACGGAACGACACCACGGTCATGATGGTCGTAAGAACGAAGCGTGCTGCCAATCACTTACGCCAATCGGTGCAGTCGACGGGTGACCCACTCCATCGTCAACATCGTTCCGATCAACCACATCAGAACGGCATTTCGGCGTCGGTTGAAGTCGATGTCTGGTGTCCCTGGCAGAATCGTTGTTTGCGGCTGTGGTTTCAGATTCGAAACCAGAGCCGTAGCGATCGATTCGTCGGTCACGTCATCATTGATTGGCAAGTAGACGCCACCGGTCATGGATGCGAACTGTTCTAGATCAACGTCATTGCGTTTGGGACGCTCCAATTCAATGGTGGGTAATCGAACTTGCACGCTTTGCCGAACGACTTGTTCGTCGAGCGCATCACCAAGCGTCAATCGGATCTCGTAACTGCCAGCTTCGCGGACAACAAAGCGACCACCATAGGTGCCGGCGCGGGGTTCGCCCTTGAGCGGATTCAGGCGCAGATCGTCGATGCGGCCGCTGGGCGCCAGTAGTTTTGCGCGTACTTCGGGAACGTCCAATGGTTCGAATTGTTCATCCGACAAGACGGCGCGAACGGTGATCGTGTCCCCAACCATGGCTCGCGATGTATCAACCATCAAGATACCGCGGTTGCTGTCACGC
The DNA here is from genome assembly GCF_007860125.1 of Rubripirellula tenax. Classification (NCBI taxonomy): domain Bacteria; kingdom Pseudomonadati; phylum Planctomycetota; class Planctomycetia; order Pirellulales; family Pirellulaceae; genus Rubripirellula; species Rubripirellula tenax. The sequence goes on along the minus strand of NZ_SJPW01000007.1, from coordinate 350,623 downwards.
AGCAGTCGACCCTCGCTGACCCAACGGACCAGCTTGGTATAGAAACTGTCAAAGTACGCGTCGCTTTCGCCTCGCAGTCGCCACATCTCGCCACTGCCCTGAAAGAAAATCCGTCCGGCACCGTAGAACTGTGACGCCTGATAGACGGGTAAGGAGCCCGCGATTTCGGTCGTCGGATCGCTGAAGTAGCTATAGACTTTCGCACCCGGTTTGGCGCTCTTTGCATCGACGTAATCATATACGCCATCGAAGTCATCCCAGACATCGAAGCTGTCTTCGGGAGCCTCGGCGATCCACAGGAATTCTGCACGACGCGCCTCGGGAGTGAATTTAGGCGGCCACGCCGTCTCGCCGCCCTGACGGCCTCCCGACAACAGTGGTGATTGCGTCGACAGATTGACAGGAAAGAATCCGCGAATCCGAGCGACTCTCGGGTCCGTTTGGCGACGAATCCATTGCGGGTGATAGACCGGTCCGGCGACAAGAATCATGCCGCCGGCTTGTTGGGATATCCATCGATCAAGCAGTTCCAAATCTTCCGCCGAAAGGCTATTCCAATTCGGATCGAACATGGCGATCGCGTCGTATTCGAATAGCTCCTCCGCCGTTTCCGGAAACGTGGTTAGCAACCGATCGGCATCTTGACTGATCCCGGGTTGTCCGGTCTGTAACCATGCATCGATTTCGACCGACTTATCGCGGTAAAGCAAATTTCGAACGAACCGGTACTCGCGAGTCGGGCCACCGGCGATCGCCAGCACGCGCAATTTGCGAGAGACCACTTCGTAGCGGGCGTCGCGCAAATCATCACGATCGTTTTGATCTTCGGCTGGTGCAATGACTCGGATCGCCAGTCGACGTCGGCCGACGGATTCCGGCTCAAGTTCAAAACGAATCCCCGTCAGTGTGCCGTCGTTGTTGACTTGGACGGTTTGTGAGTCGACGACATCACCGGGCGGTTTAATCTTTCCATCCGCTTGTCGCGAATCGTCTTGCCCGTTCTCGGTCGACGTATTGTCCAGGCCGTCGAGCAACTGCACCTCGACTTCCAATGGCTTCGATCCGCTCGCCTGCAGCACGGCCGTGATCGCAAATTTGTCACCCGGATAGACGCGTCGGGGTGCATCCAAGTCGACGACGCGAATGTTCGTTGGCGCATCGCTGCTGCCCAAGCCGACCGGATAAACAGCGACTTCGCTGCGCCGCGCCGACGCTACGGCCGTCCCCATATCGCTGCCGCCGTTGGCTTGCCCGTCTGAAACCAGGACGATCCCGGCCAAAGTCGACGGATCATGGTCGGCCAGCACGCCGCGAATCGCGTCGCCGATATGTGTTTGCGGCGCCGACGCGGCGATGGCATCGTTCCAATCGATCACTCGAATCGGCTGGTCGGGCTCCGGTTGGGGATCTGTTTTGTCGTCTGGATCATCTGGCGTGGGAGCGTCGATTCCCATCAATTGCGTCAATGTTTGTTCGGTGCGGACGCAGTAGGTGGTCCCCAGCGTGATGATCCCGGGTATCAAGCAAACTGCACTGGACAGCACCCACGGACCGACGGACGCACCACGTCCCGCGGCGCCGATCAACAATGACAAGACCGCAAAAACCGCTCCGATTGCAATCAACAGCGAACCTACCATTGCCGGTTTAGAAAGGTCTGTGTTGTTGGCTTCGACGGAGTTTTCGGGTTCACGATCGGTACCGATGCCCAGGGACTGAATCAGCCGCGGTTGTGAATCGTCGCCAAAGCCGTAAACGGAAACGCGGTGCTCTTTGGAAAGAGAATCCAGCACATCGGTTTGCTTCAGCAATTGTTCGACGCGTTCGGATCGGCTTTGAGTGCTAATTGCGGAGCCCGATGGCAACGACATGCTTTGGCTGGTGTCGACCAGAACGGCAACCTCGCTGGGACGCGTCACCATTCGTTGTGCGCGACGTTGTAGGTCGAAGAAAAAGAAAACCAACGCGATGACCGTTGCGACTCGCAGTCCGACCAGCACGGCGCGAATGGGTACCGAGAGTTCGGCAACGTCGCGGCGGTAATACCGAATGCAAGCCCATAACGCGGTCGCCAAAGCAGCGACCAACAAGGCCCAAACCCACCAACCTTCCAACGAGTTGGCTCGCACAAATTCATAAACGATTTGACTTGTATCGGTTCCGTTCATGATTGGCCTCCCAGTGTCGAGGCGGCTGGCATCTGTGATTTTGCCAGCGCCTTGGCTCCGGTCGGTTTGACGTGGTAGCTGGCCCAGTAGGCGAGCGTCTGTTCGGCAGCCAAAATGGCAACGAGCAGCGACAAGAGTAACAATGTGATGGTCGAACTGCCTGCCGTTTGGTTCTGCTCGCTCCAATCGCTGCTGGTCACGAATTGCAGCTCAAGCGGTAGAAACTGTTGAGCAACTTCGGCGGGATCGGCGCGATCGAGTTCGCCTTCGCCGGCGTGAATTACCGAAGCAACGGGAACGACTTCGGTTCGCCCATCGGATCGTACCAGTACCCACTCGGAAATTCCGGGGCGGAGAATTTCGTCGACGTTGTCCTGTCCTTCGATCACCATTTCGCTGGGATTGAGGCCGAACGTGATGACAGAAGACTCGGCGGTAGCTTTTTCGGTCTGTTCCGTGGCCGTGATCTCCATCGGCACGCGCGGCGGTTCGTTGACGGCGGGAACATACGAGGCTTCGGGGGCATAGTCACGAGCGGACAATCGTTTGTCGATCGGATCGTCGATCATACGGTGCGTCGGCGGGGCAGCACCGCTCCACAGCATCGCGTTGGATTGCAAAAGGAAGACCACAAAGGTCGGATCACCCGGCCAATTCGTCCACGATCCATCCAGTCCGGTGAGCGCCGTGATCACGCGCCCCCGTCCTACATCGTGAAGCGTTACCAAGGGCAAGCCGTCGCGGCGAGTCAGCACGGTTTGAACCCGCGGCCTATCAACATCGAGTTCGTTCTGTAGCGGTGCCGTTTCGAGTTGCCACGATTGCGACAACCCAACCAGTGCCAGGGCGCTTTCGCCGACCGCTTGAAGAGGCGACAGCAGCGTCGATGCCGATTCGCCCAGCCCGACGTCGGACTGCGAATCGGATCCCGGCGGCAATGGAAGTGATGATCCAAGCGGAGCAGGCAGCAACGCACGATCCTGTCCCAATAGGACTCGGTTGTACGTCTCGCGGTCGATCGAACCACCCAGGAACCACGCCAGACCTCCACCACGGCGTACATATTTCGATAGCGAGTCGGCCGCGTTCTCGCCGATTTCGTCAACGTCCACCAAATAAATGGCACGATAGGGTGCGAGGGTTTCTAGCGTTGCCGAACGCAAATACGATGGCGGCTGAATGTCGGGGATTGCGCCGATGCGCACTTGGCTTCCAGGATTCAATACCGACGCGATGTGATAGGCACCGCGACGGTCGGTATCACCGTCGATCACCAGAACCTTTTCAACATCCGAAAGGGGCAGCGTGCATGAACGAACGTTGTCGATCGCAAGAGAATCGTCGGGCAACTTGGCTTCGATCGCGTGGGTGCCCGTTTGAGTGACGAAGACCTGAAAACTCTTGGTGGTCTCTTCGCCTGCTGCTAACGATTCGATCACGATCGATGGCATCGACTCAACTTCGCCGCTGAATTGACGCGTCGGATCGGTCATCACGACATCGGATGAATAGCGGATGACGCGGGTGGTCAGCGGAACGTTTTTGACCGGCGACGCGGAATAGTTTTTCACTTTCACTCGAACAACGACCGGAACGCCGGCGACCCACACGTCCTGTGCGGGCGAAATATCGGTGATCGCCAAGTTGGGTGCCGGTGGCGCAGCGCAGTCGATCATGCGTATCGAGACGTCGCCGTCCAGCTTCCGCATCGCTGCGGCCAAGCGTTCGGAATTGCCCCAATCGCGTTGGCGAAAATCACTTGCGATATACAAGTACTTGGCATCGGCCGGTGTCGCGTTGGTCAACTCGGTGACTTGGTCGAGTGCAGGAACCAGATCGGTCCGAATCGATGAGGGACCCGTCGCCATGATTCGGCTGATCAAGCGAACGTCGCTGGTAATCGTTTGCGCCGAAAGATCGGCCGCGACGTCGGCTGACTCGCTGCCGCTGCGAGTCAGCATGGCGGCGCGGCTTGCTCGGATGACCGTTAACTGGTGGATGCCGTCGTCCGTTGCCAATCGACGCGTCAAGTCCTGGAGTGCTCCCAATGATCTCGCGTATGCGCTCGCGTTGGCTTCGCCCGCCTCCAACGTCCCATTTGTATTGACGCTGGCATCGCCCATGGAATAGCTGTCATCAAGGACGACCACATGATGTGTCGTCGCCGAACCTAGAATACCGAACGTGCGCCCGCCGCCGGTCCAACCGCACAGCATCGCGATCAACAGGGCAGCGGCAGCCAAACGTGAAAGCAATAGCAGCAGCTGACGTAAACGAATCCATTTTTTCTGCTTGCGATAACTGGCCAGCAAAAAATCCATTGCTGCCCACGCTTGTCGGCGATGCCGAAGCATGTTGATCAAGTGGACCAACAGCGGCACCACGACGAACAAAAAACCGATCGTGAGGGCTGGAAAAAGGAACAAGGAAATTGGTTTCAGTTGGCAGGTTGAAGCGGACGGATTTGATTCAAAGCTCGGCTAACGTTTCAGCTTGGGCAGCGAGTTTCGGGCGGCTAGAAACTTCGCTAGAACGGCATCGAGTGGTTCGCTGGTTCGAACCTGGACATAGTCGATCGACAACCGACCGCACGCTTTCTTGGTTTGGTCCAAGAACTGGTTCAGAGCTTCGATGTATCCATCACGCAAAGCACGGGGGTTGCAGTTGAGGAAGTCTTCGCCTTCAAGGCCCTCAAAGCGGGTCGAGCCGTTGAACTCGAAATCCATTTCGTCATCATGCAAGACGTGGAACAGGACGACGTCATGGCCTCGGCGGCGAAGCACCTGTAACCCTTCTCGCAGGTCATCCACGCCCAGCAAATCAGAAATCACCACAACCACGCCACGTTTGGGAATGCCCTGGGCGATCTGCTTGGCAACTTTGGGTAGATCCGTTCGACCGTCGGCACCAACGGTGTCCAGCAGGGTCAAGATGCGAGTGAGTTGTTGTTGGTTGCTCTTCGCCTGAACGCTGGCACGCATTTCGGTGTCAAACGTGACCAGTCCAACGGCATCTTTTTGTCGAAGGGCAAGGTAGGCAAGGGACGCGGCGATCGAAGCGGAGTAGTCGAACTTGTTCGAGTCGCCGTTTCCGTATGCCATCGAAGCGCTGCGATCGACCATCAAGGTAAGGCGAAGGTTTGTTTCTTCTTCGTACTGCTTGATGTGCAGTTTGTCCTGCCGCGCGTACACCTTCCAATCGATATGACGAATCTCGTCACCGGCGGTGTAATTACGGTGTTGTAGAAATTCGATCGACTGTCCGAAATAGGGGCTGCGGTGCATCCCCGACAAGAAACCTTCGACCACACGTCGGGCCGTTAATTCCAATCGGCGGATGCGACCGGTAACCTCAGGACGCAAATATCTTTTGGAATCGGGCATCGCGTGAAAGCTCGTCTTCGGTCGTTGGCGTGGCTGCGATGATGCGTTCGATCAGATCATCGCTTGAGATTCCGTCACTTTCGGCGGCAAAGTTGACCACCACGCGGTGACGTAAAACCGCTTTGGCGAGAGCTTGAATGTCTTCGACTTGGACGTGGAAACGACCTTCCAAAAGCGCCCGCGCCTTTCCGCCCAAAATCAGAAACTGGACCGCACGCGGACCCGCGCCCCATCCGACCAGATCGTTGACGAAATCAGGCACACCGTCCGAGCCGACCCGTGTCTGGCGAACCAACGACAACGCGTATCGGACGACGTGATCACTGATCGGGACTTGGCGAACCAATTGTTGTAGACGCAGAATCTCTTCGGCAGCCAATACGGGTTCGACGACGCCAGTTTGAGTACCCGTTGTGCGACGCGCAACCTCGAATTCTTCGTCGAAGCTTGGATATTCGACGAAGACCTTGAACATGAATCGGTCTTGCTGGGCTTCGGGCAGCGGATAGGTGCCTTCCTGCTCGATCGGATTTTGCGTCGCTAACACAAAGAACGGATCCGACAATACGTGACGATTGCGACCGACGGTGACTTGCCGTTCTTGCATCGCTTCAAGCAGAGCGGCCTGGGTTTTTGGGGGTGTCCGGTTGATCTCGTCGGCAAGGACAACGTTGGCAAACAAAGGGCCCTGCATGAACCGAAATTCGCGGTGACCCGTCGATTTGTCTTCTTCGATGATCTCGGTACCGGTGACGTCCGCGGGCATCAAGTCAGGCGTGAATTGAATGCGGCTGAACGAAAGATCAAGCGTTTTCGCCAACGTGCTGATCATCAACGTCTTGGCAAGGCCTGGTACGCCTTCAAGCATCACGTGGCCGCGGCTGAACAAGCAGATCAGAATTTCGTCGATGACGTGTTCTTGACCGACAATGACTTTTCCGAGTTGTTCCAGAATCCGTCTACGGGCTTCGTGCAAACGCGAAGCATCGGCCTCGCTGAGCATTTCTCCGTTCGCGGCGGCATCATGGGACATGCATTCTCTTTCAATGGTGAATCAATCATGTGGGTGGCCCGACGCCTAATTCTACGATGCCGCCCAGGCTCCGCAAAGGAGTACGGCCCGCCGTGACGGGGTGGCGGCGACAACCGGAATCTCAATTGAACGGCATGCCAATTCTACCCAGCCCACCAAAGTCAATGTTCGCGAGTCGGGATGCCGACACTCGACAGCCAAAAACTAACGCAATAGCGTCCGTTTTAGGCGCCCAAAGCGTTTTGGCTTCCGCCGTTGGACGATCCATTCGAATCGAACCGGTATCCGATATTTGAGTGCTTGGACTCACCAATTCCGATGGCTGGCAAGCTCATAAGTCCATGCCGTCGGGAATCGGTGCCTGGAAACTCATGAGTTGGTTGGTTTTGGGGTGCGTCAGGGAAAGACTTGATGCGTGCAAACAGAGTCGCCCGATCGGATTCGACGTGGCCCCGTACTTGGCGTCGCCAGCAATGGGGTGCCCAATGGCGGACATTTGCGCGCGGATCTGGTTCTTCTTGCCGGTCTTCAGTCGGACCAAAACCAACGTAAGAGCGTCACGTGATTTGAGCGTTTCGAAGGAAAGCGTTGCTTCGATGGCTTCGCGACTTGGTGTTTCACCGGCGTGGACAACAAGACGTTCGTCCTCGGTCAGGAAATGAGTCAGAGTCGCTTGCGGCGGATCGGGAATTCCTTCGACGACGGCGTGGTACAGCTTGCTTGAAGCACCCCACTTGGCTTTGATCTGTTTTTGCGCCGCCTCGGTCTTGGCCAGCAGCAGGACTCCCGACGTGAAGAGATCCAGACGTTGAACGATATAGCATCGCTGACGTTCTGGGCGGAGAGCTTCATTGACGATCGATTCGACGGTCCGCTTCTTTTCCCGCTTGTTACCAACGGTCAGCAAGCCGTTCGGTTTATTGATCACCAATAGCGTCGCATCTTCGAACAGCACGTCGAACGGAAACGAGCGTTTGGCGGTTGCCCGTTCGTCGCGAATTTCGACGGTATCGCGTGGGCCAACTTGAATATCGTGCTGTGTGACCGATTCCTCGTTCACATGAACCAAACCGCTGCGCAGCAGTTCTTTCACTCGTGTGCGTTTGGTGTCGCTCAGTGTGGAACAGAGATAAAGAAGCAAACCCGTTGGCTGGGGCGGGCTGGTCAACGTTCGATTGGCCATCGCAAACTCAGCTAGTCTCGAACCCATTTGCAACACGCAAGCTTGTCGCCTTTCGTGCCGGTTGGGCAAGACAAATCCGCCGCTCAACGTAGGACGTTATACCACTGCAAGCGACCGCGCGAAGGTAATCGAACGCGGGCGATCAAGGTGTTCGGTTGGCCTGCCTTGCCGAAGGCCGTGGATACGGACGAAAAAACGCCGCGGACGATCTGTCCGCGGCGCGAGTCGTCACTCATCCATGGATCAAGCGTCGGCCAAATAGCGATCAACCGCGTCGGCAAGGACGTCAAGCGGGACGGGTTTGCGAAAGACTTGATGCGCACCCAAAGAATGCATTCGCAATTCGAGTCCGTGTTCGTTCAGTCCGGTCATAATCACGACCGGGATTTGCGCCGTGTCAGGGTGTTGTCGCAGTTGCGCCAACACTTCTTCGCCGCTGGTGTTGGGCATGTGCAAGTCCAGCAGGATCATCACCGGATTGAACTTGAAAGCAAACTTGTATCCTTCATCGCCTTCATGGGCGCGGACGACGTCATAGCCACGCTGTTGCAGTTTTAGTTTCAATCCGTGCAGGAATTCGGCATCATCGTCGATGCACAAAACCCATGGTCGATCGACAGGATACTCAGCCACTTCATGGGCACCATGTGCGCGTAGACGCCGTTCCTCGGTCGCATCGATGGCGATCAAAGTGGCGAGTACCGATTCAGGGACCGCTGAAAAGTCCGGTGAGTCGAACTGAGGATCTTGGTTGCAGGAATTATTGAGATGGTTCATCGTTTTTGCGACTGGTAGGTAGGTAGGTAGGGAGTTGGGAGGGCGATCGTGGTAAGAGAAAAAACGGATTTCGCCAGCGTTACGGATGGCGATGGCTAGGGAATTGAAACACCGACTGGATCAAGTGTCGTGACGTGCGAGTCGGTGATTTTTGTGAGTGCTCGACGAACGTCTTCAAACACCGAGCTCGATTTATGAATGTGTCCGGCGCCGAGTTCCTGACACGATCGCAGTGTTTCCGCGTCGTTCAGGCCGCTCACGAAAATCAATTCGATCTCCCGAACACTTTCGTCTTCGTTAAGGAATCGAAATGCCGTCAAGCCGTTTCCGGTCGGCGTCTCAATGTCGGCAATGATCAGGTCGTAAGAATCTTCCTTTAGACTTCGCATCAGCGACAGCCAATTGCGATTCAGAGTGACGCGGTGTCCCCAGCTGGACAAAGTCAGCCGCATGGTTTCGCCAAAGTCGATATCGTCGTCGATCAGTAGGATGTTCATGCTTCGATGGCTTTCAATTTGATGCTGTCGGACAGTTGCAATGCCATGCTTGCGGAAATCGCAGATAGCATGACGTCATTGGTGTAGGGCTTGGTAAGGAAGAATCTCGCGCCCGATTCAAGCGATGTGTTTTTGTCGCCAAGACTTGCGGAAGCAATCACGACGGGGATGGCGGTGGTACGTGGATCGGCTTTGAGTTTCGCCAAAGCGGCCAGTCCGTCCATCACAGGCATTCGCACGTCCATCAAAATCGCATCGGGCATTCGTTCGACGGCCATGTCGAACGCTTCGAGCCCATTTTTTGCCGTGGAAACCTCATAGCCATTGAAGGCGATACGCAATCCAGTTCCATGACGAATCGCTTCATCATCGTCCACAACAAGGACGTGTCTCTTAGTTCGCATAGTAGACTCCCTTCACTTCGGCGGTACGTCCGCTGGAGAGTTTCGGGCCTTGATGTTTCGAATCAAAACGACGAGTCATCATCGCGATCGCTTCTTCGAGTTCGAAGCATCCTTCGGGTCTGAACTGAATGCACGGCAGCGGTCCTTGCGGCCGATTCCGATTGATCGATTCAATCTCGGCGGTCACGCGGGCTAGGAACTCCATCGATTGTTTTCGATTCGCTCGCAGGATCAAAATCCACTCGGTCGGTTGAGGGTGCAAAAGCAAATCAGGTGCACGAACCAGAAAGTTGAGCAACAGCTTGATCTCTCGCGCCGTTTCGTCCGTGATGTCTTGTTCTGCAGACGAAATCGAAAATATCGTGATCGGCTCAGTTGTTTCCGTTGCGCTGAGACGCGCGAAGTACCGTTTGGCAACTTCGGCGTCGTCGTCGTAGGGAACCGTGAAGGAAAACGTGCTTCCCACACCCACTTCACTCACCAGCGAAAGTGTTCCCAGATTCAGGTCAACCAATTCTTTGGCGATGTTCAGCCCCAGTCCGACGCCATCAATCGACTGGTGCAAACTCGTGTTGACTTGGCCGAATCGTTGGAAAATCAGTGCTTGCTGCTCTTCTTCGATTCCCGGTCCACGATCCGTCACCGAAAAGCAGCACTCACGCTGGGTATCGCTTGCGTTGACTTGGATCGTCACAGTATCTCCGGTAGCCGAAAACTTGATCGCGTTGACGATCAGATTGATCAGTGTCCGCGATATTTTTTCGGCATCGCCGAACAGCGTGCGTTTCGTTTCGTCCGGAGTGTAGGAAAGCTCCACGCCACGAATCGCGGCTCGCTGCCGAAGTCCCGAAAGAATCCGCTCGACAATTTCGTTCGGGTCGCAACAGTCTCGCTTTGCAGCCAACAATCCCGATTCGTGTCGGCTGATGTCAAGCATGTCGTCAACCATGTTGTTCAAGTCGTCAACACGATCCTCGATCACTCTTAACATTCGGCATTGGTCCGGCGCAATCGGGCCAACGACTCCATCTGCGAGAAGGTTTGCGTATTGCTTGACCACGCAAAGTGGCGTGCGAAATTCGTGCGAGACGTTGTTGACAAACGTTTGTGACGAATCACAAAGATTTTTTAAGTGAGCGTTTTTCTCTTCGAGCTCCACGCTTTGTTGCTGGAGTACTGATTTTTGGTTCTGGACGGCATCGACGAGGCGTTTGATTTCGTTGCGGTGCAGTTGGCGCTGGATGCTCTGCTGGACGGTTCGGTGAATGAATTGGAGGTCTGATTTGCAGAGGAAATTGTCAGCGCCACTGGAGATGGCTTGTATGTAGAGATCCTCATCATCCAAACCCGACAGCACAATGATCGCAGCCGAACGGAATTCGGAGCTCAGGCGGCTGACGGCGGACAAGCCTTCGGAATCGGGCAGGCCGAGATCCGTGATGATGACTTGAAACTGTTCGTGTTCAAACATTGCGATTCCGGCATTGAGCGTCGTCGCATGATGAACTTCGTATTCGCCAGCCGATCGACCAAGCGAGATCTTGACAAGTGTTGCGTCGCCCGGTTCGTCCTCAATCAAGAGAACTTTTGTTGGATCGTTATTCATTTCGTGCCCCGTTTATAAGTCGTCGTTCGTTGAGGAATGCGTGCCCGGCATTCGGACGACTTAAAACGCTAGGTCAGGACTTTGCCATTGAGATGGGGAAAACCTTACAAAGATCCAATTGGCGTATTCAATGGGTCGACGGCCGCCGGTAGACGATTCATTCGCGCAGGCCGTCGCAATCCGCGAAATCGTTACGCAGTGATCGCTTACGTAGCCATCGCTAGCCGCTGAGATCTGGTGAATTCACGCAACGGAGCACGTCAACGGACGGCTCGTTTTTGCCTGCCGCACCGGGCTAGCGGCGATTCAAGGGCGGGCAACCGAGACAAACGCACATCGGCGAATCGCCAACGCTAATCAGCTAAGCCAAGTTTTACGGCGCGGACGGCTGCGTCGGTTCGGTCATTCGCGTTGGTTTTGCGCAGAATGTTCTGGACGTGCTCTTTCACCGTCTCGACGCTGATGGAAAGTGATCTGGCGACCTCTTTGTTGCTCAGTCCCAACGCCACATGGCGCAGTACCTGAGCCTCGCGGCCGGTGAGGGGCATTTCCGCCGGCAGTTCTTCTGGGTTGATGACCCGTTGCATGATCTTTGAAATTCGCGAGAGCCGGCTGTCCTCGGGTGGGGGCTGGCCTTCGATGGCTCGCTTCAACGAATTTAGAACCGAACCGAACGAGACGCCCTTGAGGATGTAGTCCTGGGCGCCGAGAGCCGTCGCACGCGCGATATACGTCGGATTGTCATAGGAGCTTAAAACGACAACCTTCATGTCAGGATGAGACTCGCGTATTTTTTGTAGCGTTGCCAGTCCATCCGACGCCGGCATCTGGATGTCCAAAATGACGAGTTCAACGGAATCCGTACCGGCGAGGAATGTCACTGCTTCGCCCCCGGTTGCAACGGATCCTGCGATAGAAAACCCCTCGGTTTCTAGCATGCATGCTAAGCCCATTCGGGCTACGTCGTGATCGTCCACGATCAACACTCTCGAAATCATCCAGTCTCTGCCTATCCAATTGGTTTCGCAGCGCCGTCAATCATACGGACACCCCTGCGCTGAATTACAGTCACGATTGTTCACTAGTGCATGAAATTGCACCAGCCGGTGGGGTGCACGCAAAAATCCAATTCCTACAAAAAGCTTGTGATCGTTTTGAAGACGCTGGGTGCACTTCGCTCGTACTCCAATACGCGGTGAAGCCGCTTGAAAACCGCATTTGGTGCAAAATGCAGCGTTTTTTGGACGTGGAATGAACTGTGACCTAAATAAAGGAGGTTGGACGGCGGAAATGCACGCAGTCCCGAAACGAGACCGCCGATCCTCGGCGGAATCCGCCGCTGTGACGATTTGCCCGCATTTAGCGTATGAGTCTCGGAAATTCCCATGACAGTCTCCGCTTCGATCCTGCTCGTTGACGACGATCGCCATCTCGCCGAATCCATGGCGGCTTGGCTGCGCGAGATGTCGCATCGTGTCGAAACGGTCGCGACGCTCGCGGAAGCAAAACAGTCGTTGATTGCCGGTCAATACGACTTGGTGATGACCGATTTGCGATTGGGCAACGACGATGGCTTCGATCTGATCGGGCATATCAAGAAAAAGCATCCCGAAACTGCGGTCCTTGTGATCACGGGCTACGCGACACCCGATACCGCCGTCGAGGCCGTGCGTGCGGGTGCTTACGATCTGTTGACCAAGCCTTTAATCGATGACGAACTTTCGCTGTCGATAGAACGTGCGATCAGCCAACGCGAGATCACCCGTCAAAACGAAGAGCTTCGAAAGCAACTTGATCGACGTAGCGGTCTTGAGAACATTCTCAGCCACGACTATCGAATGATGAAAATCTTCGACGTCGTCGACAGCATCGCGAACGCCCGTGCCTCGGTTTTGATCACCGGCGAAAACGGTACCGGTAAGAGCATGATCGCACGCGCGATTCACGCTCGAAGCACACGGCGAAATGGTCCTTTCGTGGAAGTCGCCTGTGGCGCGTTGCCCGACACCCTGCTTGAAAGCGAGCTATTCGGACACGTCGCGGGCGCCTACACGGGTGCGAACACGAATCGTGCGGGCAAGTTTCAACTGGCCGATGGAGGCACATTGTTTTTGGACGAAATCGCGACTGCGACGCCCGCGATGCAAGTGAAACTGCTTCGCGTGCTACAAGAATTTCAGTTCGAACAACTCGGTGGTACCGAAACGCACTCCGTCGATACGCGGGTGATTTTGGCCACGAACGAAAACCTATCCAATGCGGTCGATACCGGCCGATTCCGACAAGATCTGTACTATCGAATCAACGTCGTCAACATCGTGTTGCCGTCGCTGCGAGAGCGGATCGGCGACCTGCCACTGCTGGTGGACCACTTCTTACGAGAGGCGTCGGAAACGTGCGGCCGCGAAGCGGAAAGTTTCGATAAAGACGCAATCAAAGCGATGCAGGCCTACGCTTGGCCGGGAAACATTCGTCAACTCGAAAACGTGGTCGAACGCGCCGTGCTGCTCGGTCGCGGCCCGGTCTTGACGGTCGACGATCTGCCACCGGAATTGACCGGTCGAGCCAGCGATCAGCAGGAAAGCTCCATTGCCGGAGCGTCGCGGGCGGTCAGTCTGGGCGACATCGATGGGAAGACGCTGCGTGATGCTCTGGAAGGTCCCGAGCGACAAATCATTTTGCAGTCGCTACGAGCTCATAATTGGAATCGCGCTGCCACGGCCGATACGTTGGATATCAATCGCACGACGCTTTACAAAAAGATGAAGCGCTTGGGACTTGATGATCCGCGGCTGCAGTACGCCTAGCTGGCGGATCGTGTTTCACAAAGCATGAAACGCGGCAGGCAATCTTTCTTAATCCTCAAGGTCATGCTGACCGATACAAAGCATACATATTGCTGTGTATCGACGTGCATCTCCCATCTGAGGATCGAACCCCGTGTCCGAGTCGGCAGCCTCCATCTCTAGCCTGCCACGCCGTGACGTCACGTCACCGCTTCGTCGTTGGGTCACCGAATGGGGATCTGCGGTCGTGGACGCGATCGTAACGATCGGCGATTTGACGCTGTTCACGTGGCGGATGTTGCGATGGATGTTCACTCGCTTACCCTCGCGGGGAACGCTGCTGATCAACTTCTATCAAGTTGGCGCGCTCAGTCTTCCGGTGGTCGCATTGACGGGGACCTTCATCGGAATGGTGTTGGCGGTTCAGAGCTACGCCCAGTTTCATGCGATCGGTTTGGAAACGCGGTTGGGTGTTGTCATCAACAGTTCGTTGGTCAAAGAGCTTGGGCCTGTCTTGGCGGCGACGATGCTTGCCGGTCGAGTGGGCAGTGCGATGGCAGCGGTGCTGGGAACGATGCGAGTCACCGAACAGATCGACGCGCTAACCACCATGGGGGCCGATCCGATTCACTATCTGGTTGTGCCCCGGTTCCTCGCTTGTATCTTGCTGATCCCGGCGCTCACAATCATGGCTGACTTCATGGGCATTGTCGGCGGATACTTTTACAGCGTCATCATTTTGGGGATCGACCATGCGGCTTACCTGAACCACTCGCGCGAAGGTGTCGCGGGCTTCGATTTGTTCAGCGGTATCTTCAAGAGCATCTTTTTTGGTGGCATCATTGCGGTGGTTTCGTGCTATCGCGGCTTCCATTGTGAACCCGGTGCCGAAGGTGTCGGCAAGGCCGCGACGACTGCGTTTGTGTACTCGTTCGTTCTGATTCTTACCGTTGACCTGTTTTTGACCATCGTACTGAATTCGATTTACTATTCGCTTTATCCGTCGGGAGCGTCATTCATATGAGCCAGCACTCCCATGAAAGCGACAATAGCGAAGGTGAATTGGCAGTGGTCGACAACCTGATCGATGTGGATCGTGTTTCCGTTCAGTTCGGTACCCAGTGGATTCTTCGCGACATTAGCTTGTCGATTGCCCGAGGGCAAACCATTTCGATCATTGGCGAAAGCGGGTGCGGGAAAACGGTTTTTATGAAAACCTTGGTCGGGTTGATCACCCCGACGATCGGGACGGTCGCCTTCGACGGGCTGACGCTGAACCAACTGAGTCATTCCCAGTTGGCCACCGTGCGAAGTCGCATCGGTTTCGTCTTTCAAAACGCGGCGCTGTTTGACAGCATGTCCATCTTTGACAACGTTGCGTTTCCGCTTCGGCAAAATGACGCGTCCGTCGGTGAGGCGGAGGTCCGTGATCGTGTGATGCAACACCTTGCCGAAGTCGGTTTGCCAAAGGACGTGACTCGTAAACGCCCAGCCGAATTGTCGGGCGGTATGCGAAAGCGAGTCGGGTTGGCGCGTGCGCTGATTTTGCGTCCCGATCTCTTGGTTTACGACGAGCCGACAACCGGATTGGATCCGATCATGAGCGACGTGATCAATGAACTGATCTTGGATACGCGTCGGCGATACCCAGTCACCAGTGTCGTGGTAACACACGACATGCACACGGCGCGCAAAGTATCCGATCGGGTGCTGATGTTCTATCCGCGTCGTCGTTTGGGTGAACATGATTCGCAAATTCTCTTTGACGGTTCACCGAGTGATCTCGAACATGCCGTTGACCATCGAGTCCGGCAATTCGTCCGTGGCGAAGCGGGCGAACGACTCAGCGAAATGGCGCAGGGGTTAGAAGACTAAATCATGGACGAGAACAAACTTAAATTCGGCGTCGGCGTTCTGGTGATCTCATCGATCGGGGTCGGCATCATCTTGACGTTTTTGTTTGGCGCTTTTCCGAGCGCCTTCAACAATGACTATGCGCTCAATGTTGTGTTCGAATCGGCCGAAGGCATTGGGCTGAACACGGCCGTCTATCGAGACGGTGTTCCCATCGGCCGCGTGTCCGGTATCGAGCTTCGGCCCGAAGGTGGCGTATTGGTGACGCTTGCGATGAAGAGTGATCAACGTTTGAACCATCACTACGTTCCCCAAATCGGGTCCGGCAACTTCGTCACGGGCGACTCCAAATTGGAGTTCGTTCGCACCGAAATGAATAAATTGCCGCTCAAAATCCAACAGGATCTGCAACTGCTCGAAGAACCGTTTTCGGATGGTGAGTTTTTGGAGTACGGCAGCAAGACACCGAGTCTGTTCGAAATGCAGAACGGAATTCAATCCAGCGTCGATGCGATCCAGATGGCCGCACAGTCGATCGCTTCGGCCGGCGACAGCGTCAATCAATTGGCGATGGAGGTTCGCCAGGTCGTCGGCGGAACCGACGGCAGGATCGATGCGGTTTCGCAAGAAGCCGTCAAAGCGCTCGAAGAATTTCAGGGCGCGATTCAAGACGCACGCGCCATCATCGGAAATCCCGAAACGCGGGCCGACTTGGAAGCGTCGATCGCCGAGTTGCCGGTGCTGCTAAATGATGCGCGTCAGACGCTGGAAGTCACGCAGGAAACTTTCAAGAGCTTCGAACGTGTTGGCAATCAATTCGAGCGTGTCGGCCAGGTGGCGGAAGAAACCGTGAATACTGCCAAGAAGACGGTCGAAGGGGCAAGCGGTGTGATCGGTAACGCAGAGAAAACGTTCGCCAATTTGGAACAGTTCACCGCACCGCTGGCCAATCGGGGTGATGAGTTGGTCGAAGAAGTGCTGCAAACCCTGGGGTCGGTGGAACGGACGCTCAGTCAAGTCGAAACGTTTGCCGGATCGCTGAACAACAGCAACGGAACGGTCAAGCGCCTGCTTGAAGACGACGAGCTCTACTACCAGATCCGACGAACCGTCGAAAATATCGAGATGGCAACGGCACGGATCCGCCCGATCATGGACGATGTGAGAGTGTTTACCGACAAGATCGCACGCGATCCAAGGGAACTCGGGGTCCGAGGTGCGCTTGGCAAACGCCCCAGCGGTTCCGGTTTGAAATGATTGCCCGCCGAGCGAGCAATCGGTAGTCAACCTAAAAGCGACGAACAGGCCTAGCTTGAAGCCCGCACTTTGCCGCGTGCTTTTCGGATCGCTAGTTGCTTGATCGCCATGTCTTCCAGTTTCGAACTCGGCAACGTTCGCGCTTCGTTGAGTTCTTCGCGAGCCTTGTCGTTGTCGATCAAATCCACCGGGATCAGTTTCCCGGTCAGGATATTGACGACGTTATCTTCGACTTGCGCAAAGCCACCGTCAACGTAGTAGCGTTCAGGGCCGGCGGCCGTTTGCAGACGCAGCGTTCCGAATCCGAGCCGACCAATCATCGGAGCTCTGCCTTTCAAAACGCCCAATTCACCGTCGTCCATCGGCAACGAGATGTAGTCGGCTTCGCGGTTGAGCGCGGTTTTTTCGGGCGTCACAACGACGCAGCGAAGGGATGCCATGATTACTTCGCCTTTTCTTTCTCGGCCATCTTCTTGTCCTGTGCTTCGGCTTGCTCGATCGCACCGACGTACATGAATGCTTGTTCTCGCAAGTGATCCCACTTGCCGTCGCAAATTTCTTCAAAGCTGCGAATGGTGTCTGCCAACGAGGTGATTTCACCCTTCTTGCCGGTGAAGACTTCGGCGACCAAGAATGGTTGTGACATGAACCGTTCGATGCGGCGTGCACGGTGAACGATCATCTTGTCTTCTTCGCTCAATTCATCCACACCGAGAATCGCGATGATGTCTTGCAGTTCGCGGTATCGTTGAAGAATCGTTTGGACCCGACGTGCGATCGCATAGTGACGATCGCCGACGTACTGGGGATCCAAGATCCGCGAGTTCGAAGCCAACGGGTCGATGGCCGGGTAAATACCTTTTTCCGAAATCGATCGTTCCAAGTAAATGAACGCGTCCAATTGTCCGAACGCCGTTGCCGGTGCTGGGTCGGTCGGATCATCGGCCGGAACATAAACGGCTTGCACCGATGTGATAGCCCCGTTCTTGGTCGATGTGATTCGCTCTTGCAGGGCTCCCATCTCGGTCGCAAGCGTGGGTTGGTAACCCACGGCCGAAGGCATCCGGCCCAACAATGCCGAAACTTCCGAACCGGCTTGTGAGAAGCGGAAAATGTTGTCCACGAACAACAACGTGTCGGCACCTGTCGAATCACGGAAGAATTCAGCCATCGTCAGTGCCGAAAGAGCAACACGAAGACGCGACCCTGGTGGCTCGTTCATTTGACCGAACACCATGCATGTTTGTTCGATAACTTTGCGGCCGGTATCGCCGATGACCGCTTCTTGCATTTCCAACCAAAGGTCGGTGCCTTCACGGGTACGTTCACCCACACCGGCGAACACCGAGTAACCACCATGCGCACTTGCGATCCGGGCGATCATCTCGGTCAAAATAACCGTCTTGCCCAGTCCCGCACCGCCGAACAAACCCGCTTTCCCACCGCGAACAAACGGAGTCAGGAGGTCGACAACTTTGATGCCCGTCTCGAACACTTCGGTGTTCGTCGACAGTTCGTTGACCGCAGGAGCTTGGCGGTGGATCGGGCGATAGTCTTCGGCCTCGACTGGGCCACGGCCGTCGATGGTTTCGCCAAGAACATTGAAAACGCGGCCGAGAGTCGCTTGACCGACTGGCACGGTCACTGGTCGGCCCGTGTCGACAACGTCCATTCCACGCATCATGCCTTCGGTACTGCCCAACGCGATCGCACGAACGCGACCGCCGCCGAGGTGCTGTTGCACTTCACCCGTCAATCGGATCGTAATGCCTTTGTGCTCGGAATTGATCGTGACCGCGTTGTAGATCGGCGGCAACTTGCCTTCGGGGAATTCGACGTCGAAGGTCGACCCGATGACCTGAGTTACGCGGCCGACACCATTTTCAGTTGCGATGGACATGGGGAGAGTAGGTTTTAGGGGTTAGGTATTGGGTATTCGTTTTGATTCGTATCGTTTGGCCGCAGCGAACCGCGGATTGGATTCGGCTATGAAGCCTATCCTTCGAGAGCTTCCACGCCACCGATGATTTCCATGATCTCGCCTGTGATTTGACTTTGGCGAGCTCGGTTGTAAGTCATCGACAACTGTTTGATCATGTCGCCAGCACTCTCGGTGGCGCCCTTCATGGCGATCATCCGTGCAACCTGCTCGCTGACGGCTGAATCCAAGAAGCACTTGAACAACTTAGCCTTGAAGCTGGTCGGGACCACTTCTTCTAAAATGCTTTCGGCGGACGGCAGGAATTCGTATTCCTTGTTATGGCCGCCGGTCATTGGTGCGGCGTCCGCATCGTCATCCGACAATGAACCCAGGGGAAGCAGCGTTTGTACCGTCGCGATCTGCCGACTGGTGCTGATGAATCTGGTGTAAACGATGTCCAGGCGATCGATGTCGCCCGAGATGTACTGTTCCAGATAACGATCGGCGATCTTCTCGACTTCGGCATAGGCCGGTTGGTCTTCGAATTGCTGATAAGTTTGATCCGTTTTGACACCGCGGAACTTCAATCCGTTGATGCCTCGTTTACCGCAGACATCGATATCGACGTTGCCGATCGAACTTTGCAGTTCCTTAATCAGCGGCATCGTGGTTCGAAGAACACTTGCGTTGTAACCACCGCACAGGCCTCGATTACTGGACAACACCAGGACCCGAACAGCTTTCGGGTTATCGCGTTTTTCCAACAGCGGGTGCTGCACTTCCGTCCCCGCCGCTGCCAAGCTGGCGACGATTTGCGAAAGCCGATCTGTGTAAGCGGTCACCGCCGCGGCACGGTCCATCGCTTTTTTATAGCGAGCCGTCGCAATCAACTCCATCGTCCGCGTGATCTTGCGGATGTTGCGGATCGATTTTCGACGTTTATCAAGGGCGCGAGCGTTGGCCATGGATCTTTACAGGCAAATTCGAAATGAAAAACTTCAGCTTTGAAATTCGTTAGTTGGTTCAGCGCCGTTCCGACTAGATAGCCGATTCGACGGGTTTGTAACCGCTCTTGAAGTCCTTGATGCAGGCCTCGATTTTTGCGGTGACTTCATCGGTCAGGTCCATTTTCTCTTCCAACATTGAAATCAACGCGGGGTGTTTGTCTTGGGCAAACTGAAGGAAATCAATTTCCCATTGCGAAACTGCCTTGACCGGCACATCATCCAAGAAGCCGCGGGTACCGGCATACAGGCTGAGCACTTGTTCGGTGACGCCCATCGGTCGGTATTGAGGCTGCTTGAGCAGTTCTACCATTCGGTAACCGCGATCGAGTTGCGATTGAGTCGCGGCGTCTAGGTCTGTGCCCAATTGGGCAAACGCTTCCAATGCACGGAAAGCCGCCAAGTCCAAACGCAAACCGCCGGCGACCTTCTTCATCGCTTTGACTTGAGCTGCACCACCGACGCGAGAAACCGAAATACCGGCGTTCATCGCAGGACGAATCCCGGCAAAGAACAAGTCGGGTTGCAGATAGATCTGTCCGTCCGTGATCGAAATCACGTTCGTCGGGATATAAGCCGAAACTTCACCTTCGAGCGTTTCGATGATGGGCAAGCTGGTGATCGATCCGCCGCCGAGTGCGTCCGACAACTTGGCCGAACGTTCGAGCAATCGACTGTGACAGTAAAACACGTCACCAGGGTAAGCTTCGCGGCCTGGTGGGCGACGCATCAACAAGCTCATTTGTCGGTAAGCAGTCGCTTGCTTCGACAAGTCATCATAAACGATCAACGCGTGGCCGCCGTTGAACATGAACTGTTCCGCCATGGCGGTTCCGGCGTAAGGTGCAACGTACTGCATCGGAGCTGGCGACGACGCACCCGCGACGATGATCGTCGTGTATTCCATCGCCCCGTTTCGCTCAAGAACGTCAACGATACTGGCAACGGCCGAGTCTTTTTGGCCGATGGCAACATAGAAGCACTTAACGCCCTTCCCTTTTTGGTTGATGATTGCATCGATGGCGATGGCGGTCTTGCCCGTCTTGCGGTCACCGATAATCAGTTCGCGTTGACCCCGTCCGATTGGTGTCATGGCGTCGATCGCCTTGACACCTGTTTGCATCGGCTCGGTGACCGGTTGGCGTTCTGCAACACCGGTCGCAATGATTTCAACAGGGCGAGTGATATCGGTTTGAACCGGACCTTTGCCGTCGAGCGGGTTGCCCAGCGGATCAAGCACGCGACCAACGACTGCGTCGCCGGCCGGCACCGACAGCAACGTGCCGAGGGCTTTGACTTCTTCACCCTCTTCGATAGTCAGGTAGTTGCCAAGAATGATGACTCCGACGGAGTTTTCTTCCAGGTTGAAGGCCAGCCCAATCGCACCGTTTCGGAATTCAACCATCTCGCCGGCCATGACGCCCGATAGCCCGTACACGCGAGCGATACCGTCACCGACTTCCAGAACGGTACCGACTTCGCGGACGTCCGTCTTGTTATCGAACTGTTCGATTTCTTGTTGCAAAACCGAAGCAATTTCGTCGCTGCTAAATTTCATGATATTTCAGGTGTGTTAACTGTGTTTCGTTTAACGCCTAGGCGAAGGCGCCGGCTTGTCTGGTTGTTGGCTTTCCGAAGGCAAGCCGGTGCCTTCGGCGGGGCATGAAACGATAAGGTTCACTCGGACGTGAACTGCGAAAAACGTTCGAGTATCTGACTCGAAAAACCTTGTCGAGCTTTCGTCGCCAATTTATTCAATCGGTTCTGAACGCTGCTGTCAAAAACCCTGTCTCCGATGCGAATCACCATACCGCCGACCAGTTCGGGATCGACCGATTCGTTCAGCTTGATCTGGGCATTCATCACCGAGCCAAGACGATCAACGATTTGCGAACGCGTTTGGTCATCTAATGGGACTGCGGTTCGGACCGATGCCACCACACGTCCCATCATGTCGTCAAAAATTTTGTCCGCGGCGTTGCGAACGGCACCGACGTACCCGAGTCGATCTCGGGTTGCCATGACTTTCAAAAAACGTAACAGCGTCGGATGAAGTTCGTCAGCAAAGACACGGTCGATGATGCGAAACTTTTCTGCCTGGCTGACACGAGGCGATGCAAACGCAGATTGTAGTTGGGGGCTGCCTGCCAAGTATTCGTCCACAATCATGGACAATTGACCGACGATCGTATCGGCAACTCCATCGCCTTGGCCCTTCGCGGCCGCGATCAGCGCCCGAGCATAGGTTTTTCCTAGCTGTTCGGCGCCGGTGTCGAGCACCGTATCGTGTTTGACGTTTTCAGTCATGGGATTCGCGGTAACCTATTTGTTGCGACTTAGTTGTTGCTGGGGAGACGCTCGAGCGACTGACGAATCAGTTCTGCGTGATCGCCTGAATTCAGCTCGCGTCCAACGATCGCTTTGGCAACGTTGATCGCCATGTCCGACGTTTGGCCAGCCAAGTCGGACAACGCTACTTTCTTCGCTGTTTCGATATCACTGATTGCGCGGACACGTTGCCGGTCCGCTTCTGCTTTCGCTTCATCAACGATCTTTTGTCCCGCCGTTTCCGAATCTTTGCGAGCGTCAGCAAGCATCGTTTGGACCTTGGTCGACGCTTCGTCGATCTTGGACTGGTAGTCGTCCAAGAGTGCTTTCGCTTCCGCGTTGGCCTTGGCGGCCTGTTCCAATTCGCCGAAGATTTTCTCTTCGCGAGCCTTCAACCCACCAAGGAGCACGGGCCATACGAATTTCGACAGGATTGCCAAAACGCCAAGAAAGATCGCCAAGTTGCAGATTGCCGAACCGAAGTCAAACTGCAAAAGCGGAGGCGTCCCCGCTTCGTCAGCATGCGAGTCGTGACCGGCGTTGGCCACCGAGCCATCGTCGTGATCATGGTTGGCGAGATCGTGTCCATCATGGTCATGACCATCGTGATCGTGATCAGCCTCCGCTGTCTTCACAGCATCGTCGGCATTTGCCGGCGGCGAGGGCAACGACACGAACAAAAACAACGACATCACGACGAGCAGACGTCCCATAGCGGACAACATCGATTGGCCTTTCAAGATCATTGGTAAACTTTCGAAGCGAGCCGCTTTGCCGCCCACCAGTATTCGCAACTTGACGGAGCGAATCTGATCGTGCGGACGACGAAGCGAGTGCGAGCACAATTAGCGGATCAGCAACAGGATCAACGCGATAACGGTAGCACCTTCGATCAGTGCGGCCGAAATCAGCATTTGAGTCGCGATGGTTCCGCTGGCTTCGGGTTGACGCGAGATCGCTTCAACAGCCGAGCCCCCGATTCTGCCGATGCCAAGACCAGCACCGACGATTGCCAAACCCATTCCGATACCAACACCGAGGGTGCCGAAACCAGAGTCAACCGTAGCCTGCGCCAACAACGTTGCCATTTCTAACATCTTCAAATTGCTCCTGAGAAAAATCTCGTTTGATTCTCACCGCACACGAAACGATTCGGATTGGCGAGTGATTACTAAAGGGGAAAGGGGTTAGTTCGTGAAATTTCGCTTAGCCAGCCGGGTCGTGCATCGGCGTGATGCGTTCGGGTGACAGAAGTTTGTCGAGGTCCATTTGATTTTCGTCGCTAAACGGATGCTCGTCTTCAGAATGATCGTCATGGTGGTGAACAGTCGCAACCTGCGAAATGAACAGCACAGTCAAGAACGTGAAGATGAACGCTTGCAGGAAGCAAATGAACAGCTCGAGTAAAGTCAAGACGATGCCGCCACCGATCACAGCCAACTGGACTCCGTAACCGAGTCCGAGTGATACCTTCACGGCCATGAAAATCAAGCCGATGAACGCCGCAATCACCAAGTGACCGGCCATCATGGTTCCGAATAATCGCATCGCAAGGACGACGCATTTGATGACCAGTCCGATCCACTCCAAAATGTAAAGCGGAATACCGATCGCGAGCATCTTGGGATCATCCCAGCCGATCGGGTTGAAGTGCGCGAAGAACGCTTTTGCACCCGTCTCTTTGATGCCGATGTAGAGAATCGCGATGAAGCTTCCGAGCGCCAAGATGACGTTAAGCGACAGGTTCCCCGTGGCCGTGCCCCCATAATGCATATCATGAGGGTCACCGCTGATCAGGTACATGATCGATCCGATCGGAATCAAACCAAGCAGGTTTGCAAACAGGACGAAGAAGAAGATCGTCCAGATGTAGTAGATGTATTTATCAGTTTTTTCATGCAGGTTCGGTCGCACGACTTCGTCGCGAATGAACGTGCACATGGTTTCAAAAAGCTGAGCAACGCGGCCCCGGGTTTGATAGGCAGTCAAGCCTTCGCCCTTGACTCGCACGCGACGTGATACCCACCAAAAAACCAAGATCACCATGATCGCGGCAACGGCCGACATCATCAGGTGGTTGGTGATGTGAAAATTGTACACGCCGTCATAAATGTTCAAGGCCGGAATGTCACCACCGCCCGTCGCGATGCTGAAGAGCGGCTCTTTGGTCAACGCGTGCGGCACCACGTGTGTGACAGGATTATCGGCGGCGGCAATCAGCAAATTCATCCGAGCGTGGATTCCGTCGAAGGTGAATGTAGAGTTTGAAAAGCTTGATAGGGGGTGTCACCACTATCGTGGCGTTGCCCATGTGTCAGGTCGATTCCAGATGCGCCGCGCGCAAGCAGTGCAATCTCGGTCGCTGTCAGCAAAATATACCAACCGCAGACAAAAATCGCAGCAGTTGTCGCCGGCAAGCTAGATTGATAACGGCACGCGACGAACAGTGCAACGGTGCCTGCGAAGCGAATTGCCATCGCCGCCGCCGCGCCGATGATGAACAGATGTGTGGTTTGTTGGGTCTGTGCCAAATCTGGCGATACCTCGGCGGCATGGGATGTTCGAGTCGCGGCGGGCGACTTCAACATCAGCCCCGGTAAAAGCGAAGCAATCGTGATAATTCCGCTGGCGAGCGACACTGTTAAAGTGGGCTCGATCCAACCGGGAGCGTAAAAAGCTTCCAATACGCAAATCACGCAAGTCATTGCCACCCAGACCAGCATGGAGCCACGTAGTGCGTCGGCAAAAATCCTGCCGACACTCAAGATGGGTTTTCGGTCTTCGGGCGAATCGAACACGTGGGTCTAAAGGTTTTGAAAAGTCGTTGTGAAAAAATGCAACTTCATCGTCGCTAGGAAGCATCGTTGGCGCTGGTCGCCCGTTGTATGAAACGAAACATGCCGAACGAAAATCCGATCAGCAGTCCGATCGCAGTAGCGATTGGACGCGATGAATCAAAGTATCGATCGAAGCCATAACCAACGGCCGCCATGCCGAGCGAAACACCGGACAGCTCTAAGCCGGCGCTCACAAATTTCGTCCAGGTCTTCGACGAGGATGGTTTACGAGCGGGGAGATGTGGCTCGCCGTCAACCTCGCTCGGGTTTCCTGCCATCGCTTCACTCGCCGTTTCTTTGAGGACTGAAGTCAAACGTTGGTCTTGGGATCTTTGAGGGACAGTGTGACTGCAGATCGGTTTGCCACCAGAGGCAGCGACGGATCGCCGCACCTGGGCCGCCTGGTCAACTTGTGCTCCTTGCCGCCCGTTGGAAGAAATGCCCCGGCTGGTCGAAATGTCGCGGTCGTCGTCAGATCGGGGAAGTGAAAATATGCAGATTGAGTCGCGGGAAACGGCCGTGAGTGTCTATTTTCCAGCCAATGTGGTCGAAAACCCCCCCTCGCATCTAGAACTTTCTAACAACCCTTGCAATAATGATTCAGGTGACGATTGTGCCATTACCGCGTATTGAACGGACACGAACCGAACCCTCGGTTGTCATAGGCAAAGCCTGAGGCAGAGTGGTAAAGTCGTAGGTTCAGACCAAGTTTGGGCACCCCCGCCAGTCACAGCCTGCCTTTGCAGTTGCTGCGTCAGCGAGATCGAAACCCGCTGGGACGCCAACTTGACACGGGAAACACAGCTTGCGAGCAGGACGAGACAGCCAGCTGATTACATATCATCGATCGACGCGGCTACGGCCGAGTCTTGAAATCCTGGGAGGTGCACATGATTACTACCGCAGACTTGAAGGCACAGACGCGTCGCGAGCTGGCGGATTTAGCCCGAAACTACAATGTGCCGGGCTGGCATGGCATGAAGAAAGACGAGTTGGTCGAGGAAATTCGTAAGGTCCAGCGACGGCTTCGACGTAAATCAACGTCGAGTAACAGCACCTCAGAATCAAAGCTCGCTTCCGCGAAGGCGACGACTCGGAAGACGCCTCAAAAGGTGTCTGCCAAGGCGAAAAAGGCCTCCAGTCCTGTCGCGTCCAAGACGGCAACATCGAAGCCTTTAGATGCGAAGTCAGCGACATCAAAATCGGCAACATTGAAGGCTTCCGCGTCGAAGCGAAACGCTGTCGCTTCGGATGCCGGCAAGGTTGAAACCGTCGCCAAGCAGGCCGCGCGAACAACGAAATCAACGTCCTACAAATCGGATCAGCAGCGGCTCAACAAGCCCGTGCCGAAGTTGCCCGAGCCGCGTATTGATCCGAAGACCGCTCGCATTCGCGCTCAAATGCGGAAGCGTCGCGAAACCATGATGAAGAACAAGGATCTGTCGACGGGAATGCTTGTTGCTGGTGCCGCGGTCAACCATGGTGCCCAGCGGACACGCGGCGACGAACCGCACCAGGACCGAGTCGTTCTGATGGTCCGCGATTCGTTCTGGTTGCAAGCGACTTGGGAAATCACGCGTGCAAGTGTCCAGCGGGCTCAGTCCTCGCTCGCCGAACGATGGCACACGGCGATGCCAGTACTGCGATTGTTGGCGGTCAGTGAGGTGGACTCCAACGGGGCTGAGCGGACCGAGCGTGACATTCCAATCCACGGTGGTGTCAACAACTGGTACATCGATGTCGACGAGCCACCGTCGCGGTTCCGCGTCGCGGTCGGTTATGTCACATCCACGGGCGAGTTTCATACCCTTTGCCGCAGCAATGTGGTCGAAACGCCTCAACCCAATGATTGCGAGCGTTTGGACGAACATTGGCATGACATCGCGGAAGATTACGAGCGGATCTACTCGCTCAGCGGTGGATACGACACCGACGCGGGTGACTTGAAAGAAGTCTTTGAAGAGCGGCTGCGAAGGCCGATGCCCATTCGCGGTGACAAGGGGCAAACCGTTGGCGATCCGTCGCTTCTTCGTCAGTCCCAATTGCCATTCGAAGTCGATGCTGAGTTGATCATTTTCGGAAAGACTCTGCCGTCGGCATCCGTTTTAGTTTCCGGTCGCCCGGTCAAGTTGCAGCCCGACGGTTCGTTTACCGTTCGTATGCAGCTGCCCGATAAGCGCCAGGTGTTGCCCGTCACCGCCGAAAGCCGCGACGGATTGCGTCAACGAACGACTGTTGTTGCCGTCGAACGCAATACGAAAGTCATGGAGCCGGTCGAATTAGAAGACCGTTTCTAACATGATTCGCAGACGTCACTTTGCGGTTTGACCGCATCGGAAAGGCCAGGAATCGTTGCGGCGTGCTGATCACGCCCACCGATCCCTGGCCTGTGTCTTTTACACCCTTTCGCCTTTGTAAGTTGGTCGTTCATGTTGCGGTTTTTGTCCTGTTGTGTGGTTGCGTTGGTGGTTTCCGCTGGTCTCTGTCGCGCTGAAGGCGTGAGAAATTCGTCGCTAAAGATCTTGGTCGTCACGGGTGGCTGCTGCCACGACTATGACTTTCAAACCAAGGCGATGCAGTTGGCGTTTGCAAAACACGGCGTCGACGCCACATGGACGGTGGTGAATGATGGTGGAAACGGGACCCAGGCGCAGATCGATATGTACAAAAAGTCAGATTGGGCTGACGGATTCGATGTCGTGATTCACAACGAGTGCTTCGCCGCCACAACGGATCCTGACTACATCCGGTCGATCACAAAGACACATCAAGGGGGTGTGAATGCGGTCGTGATCCACTGTGCGATGCACACGTACCGCGAAGCCGAAATCGATGATTGGCGGGAATTCTTGGGAGTCACCAGCCGCCGGCATGATCACCAAAGCCATTACAAGATTGACGTGATCGAAAAGGACCATCCCATCATGGCGGGATACCCGAGCGACCACGTCAGCGCAATGGACGAGCTCTACGTGATCGAAAAGCTATGGCCCAATGCGACCGCGTTGGCGACCTCGGTCAGCGAAAACGACGGCAAAGTTCATCCCGTGCTTTGGACAAACCAGTACGGCAAAGCCCGTGTTTTCGGGACCACCTATGGACATTCCAACGAGACGTTCGAGGACGAAGTGTTCCTGCGGGCGTTGGTCCAGGGTACCCGGTGGGCTGCTGGAAAGTGACGGGCAGCGGGCAAGTGGCCTCGGCAATGCTCGCCAAATAGCGTCCCTCCATCCGATCGTCGCTCGATCGCTATTTTTTTACCAGCGACCAATCGCGTCGTTGGCGACTGCTGGGGATGCCCATTTTCTTTCGGTACTTCGTGACGGTTCGCCGCGCGACCGTCATGCCGGCTTTCTTCAATTCATCGACAAGTTTTTCGTCGCTGTGCGGATCGCTCTTGTCTTCCTTGTCGATCAATTCTTGCAGTTTTAGCCGGATCGTATCCCAGGCGACATCGTCGCCGTCTTCCGTTTGTGTTCCGCCGACGAAAAACCGCTTCAATGGCAGGATTCCTCGCGGGGTCTGGATCCATTTGTCGTCGACCGCTCGGCTGACCGTGGTGACGTGTACGCCGACCTTGTCTGCAATTTGTTGCATTTTCAGTGGCTCGATGGCTTCCGGGCCTTCGTCCAAAAAACGTTTTTGGTGTGCAACGATGGCTTCGGCGACCTTGGTCAGCGTGCTGCGTCGCTGTTCGATCGAATCGATCAACCACTGGGCGCTGTTGATCTTATTCTTGATGAACTCGCGTTCTTCGGCCGAACTGTTCGGGTCCTGCAGGCGACGGCGATAGTACTCGCTGATGTAAAGTTGAGGTACGCGATCGTCGTCAAGGCGAACGGTGTAGTCGCCGGCCTCATCCACTTCCAGGATGATGTCCGGCGTGACATTGGGGACGTAGGTTTCCATGAATGCCGCGCCCGGTTTCGGGTTCAGGCCGTGCAACTCATCGCGTACCGTTTGGATCAGCTCGATCGAATAGCTGGTCTTCTTGGCAATTTGCGGCAAGCGGTTCTCGGCAAGATCGGAAAGATGATCTTTGATCAGCCTGCGCATTTCTTCGAAATGCGGGAACGAAGGTTTGATTTGCATCAGCAAGCATTCGCTCAAATCACGCGCCGCAATTCCCGTCGGCTCGAGCGATTGCACAATGGCAAGCGCCTTGTCGGCCGTGGCCAAGTCATCGGCGGTGTGTCCCGCCGGCATCAAGTCGGCGAGCGGTGAACGCAGGTAACCGCCATCGCGGGCATCCAGCGTGCTGATGATCCGTTCGGCCATTTGTTCGACATCGTCGTCGATGTCCAATTCAGCCAATTGGTGCAGTAAAAAATCGTTCAAGGATTCCGGGCGCGAAACGGCGTTAGCCATCAAGTCATGGCGACGGTCGGCGTCTTCAGAAACTCGGTTTGCCGAACGCTTGAACGACTCGTCGAACGTGTTGGGCAGCTCCGAAATCATGTTCTGAAGCCGCTCGAAATCCTCTTGATTGCTGTGGTCGTTGTCGACCACTAACTCTTTCTCATTCTCACTGCGCGCGTCTTTGTCGGGCGGATAGTCGTCGTCGCCCTCATCATGGGCAAGTGGGTCAGATTCAAGCTGTTCCAGAAGCGGATTCTCGCTCATTTCCTGTTCGACGCGTTCTTGGAGCGCCATTGTCGGAAGCTGCAGAATCTCCATCGACTGGATCATCCGAGGAGCCAGTTTTTGGGTTTGCAATTGTCGGGCCTGCAGGCCCATCGACATCCGCATTGGAAGTTCTCTTCGTTGGAAAGTTGCGCGTCGGCTGTCGACCAAAAATCGACACACCCCAAACATCATACCGCAACGAAGCGCCACCAGAGCGAATTTCGTTCCGATGTAGTCGGATTTTACCGGCTGCGGTAGGAAAGATTGCCGCTTATAGCTTTTGTCGACCGGTCAACGCATCAGCAATCATCTCTCGATTCGCATATTCGAGGACGCTGCCGGCCGTGATACCCCGCGCCAAACGAGTGATTTCCACGGGAAATTCGCTCAAAAGGTTGCTGATGTACAGCGACGTCCCGTCACCTTCGACGGTCGGATTGGTCGCCATAATTATTTCGACAAAATTTCCAACTCGGACCCTTTCGACCAGATCGTCGATGGTCAGTTGGTCAGGGCCGATGCCGTCCAGGGGAGCGATCCGTCCAAGCAGGACGTGGTAAACCCCCTTGAAGATGGATGCCTGTTCCAGGCTCATCAGGTCGCGGGGTTGCTCGACCACACACAGTCGGGTCAGGTCTCGACCCGAATCGGCACAGATCGAACAGGTTTCCGACTCGGCCAAATTGAAGCACGTCGCACAATAGCGGACGTCTTGTCGCACGCGTCGGATCGATTCGGCTAGCGCCAGTGCCTCCGATTCGCTGACACGCAACAAATGAAACGCCAAGCGTTCGGCGCTCTTGCGGCCGACCCCCGGTAATCGTCCCAATTGTTCGACCAGTTCGGCGACCGCGCCGGCATGCTTGCTCATCGCGATCAGCCGCCTCCGGTCAACGTCGTAATGATGCTGTCCAACCCTGGGATCTTCAGGTCGAGGTCGTTGACCAGATGGCTAATCGATTCAGCATACAGCTGTTTGGCGGCCGCGCCGGCGGCGTTGGTCGCATCGGCAATTGCTAATTCCAATGGTTCGCCCGACAGCGAGCCGTCGGCGATTTTTACAGATTGGACATGGCCGGTGCCCGACATCGTCACGTGAACGGCACCACAGCCCGACGACGCGCTGACTGATTCGGATTTCATTCGATCGTTCAGTTCTTTGATGCGATCGGGCAATTGTTGGATCGACCCCATCATCGACGCGATGTTGCCGATATTTCCGAGTCCTTTGAACATGGGTGGTTACCTTGATTGGGATGAGGCGGTTTGCGAAGCCGAATTGTATCGCGAAATCAGCCTGCCGATACGCATCGCCTAGACAGTCGCCAACTCATCGATCGACCATTTCGTAAAGTCGCTCGGGTCCCGTTGCACCCGGTTGTAGACAGTGTCGCGTTCGACGGGATCCCGACCCGCTTCGACGATCAATTGCTTGATGTCATCGACCGACAAGCACTCTGGTGTCGTCGCGCCGGCATCATGGTAAATCAACTCGTGACGAACCGTTCCGTCGATGTCATCGGCACCGTAAGCGAGTGCCGTTTGGGCCGTCTCGATCCCCAGCATGATCCAGTATGCCTTGACGTGTTGGACGTTATCCAGCATCAGTCGGCTGATCGCCATCGTTCGCAGATCCATCAGCGCCGATGGTTTCTTGAGATCCGAAAGCTTGGTGTTTTCGGGGTGAAATGCCAACGGAATGAAAACTTGGAAGCCGCCCGTTTCGTCTTGGAGTTCGCGTAGACGCAGCAGGTGGTCGATGCGATGAAACGCATTCTCGACGTGACCATAAAGCATTGTGCAATTCGTTCGCAGTCCGATTTGGTGCGCCGTTCGGTGAATGTCCAACCACGCGTGCGTGTTGGCTTTGTGTTCGCACAATTGGTCACGAACTTCCGGGTGAAAAATCTCCGCGCCTCCGCCGGGCATGCTGCCCAGTCCGGCCGAACGCAAATCTTCTAATACCCAGCGCACGGATTTTTTGGTCTGAAACTCGAACCAATTGATTTCAACCGCGGTCCAGCCCTTCAGGTGAATCTGCGGGAAATTTTCGTGCAGCAACTCGATCAGATGGCGATACCACTCGTACGGTTTTTGGTGGTGAAGCCCGCCGACGATGTGCATCTCGGTGCAACCGTTTTCCGTCGCTTCACGCCCGCGAGCGATGATCTGGTCGTCGCTCATCACGTACCCCTTGGGGTCACGCAGATCGCTTCGAAACGCGCAAAACCGGCATCGGTACACGCACACGTTGGTCGGATTCAGGTGCGTGTTGATGTTGAAGTAGCCGACGTTCCCGTTTTTTCGCTCGCGAACGAAATTGGCCAACTCGCCGACCGCTTGCAGTGAAACCTGTGGATCGTAAAGAAAGATGCCATCGTCGAGGCTCAATCGCTGGTCGGCTTCGACCTTATCGCGAATTTCTCGAAATCGGGCAGCACGTTCAGTCGCGTTCATCATCTTCCAAAATCTTCGTGGGATGCGTTTTGCCGGCCTAGTCTAGCAACCGGATTGCGCTGCGCTCAGGCAACTAGCAAGTTCACAGCCACAGGCAATCGATGGTTCCCGCCACCAGCAACAATACGCTGATCGACGCATTGGTGTCGAAAAAAGCTTGATTGACTCGATCGAGATCGCCGGGCCGTACCAACGTGTGCTGACGCCAAACCAATCCCGCGACCACCAAGCATGCGATTCCGAACAGCCCCCCGAGCCCGCTGGGCCGTCCCGCCCACAACAGCACCGCCAGCAAGACTAGCATCACGATGTGCGACGCTCGAGCGATGCGAAACGCACCCTCGATTCCGAACCGAGCCGGAACACTGAACAGCCCCGTTTGCGAATCGAAATCGGCATCCTGGCATGCATAGATGATGTCGAAACCGGTAACCCAGGCCGCCACGACCGACGCCAATACGAGCGGACAAATCCAGTCCGCCGGATGAAGGAGCACTTCCCCGCCGCGAATGGCCAACCAAACGCAAATGGGCGAAAGGCTAAGGGCGACGCCTAGCCACAGGTGCGCCGCGGACGTGAATCGCTTCGCCAAGCTATAGCCGCACAAAAACAAAAGAACTGGAATCGACGCAATCAGAGGTGCTCGATTGGGTAGGAACAGTAAGGTCGAGCCCACAAAGCCGGCGGCGCATAAGAGCGTAAAAAACCAAACCTGGCCACGCCCCAAAATACCCGCCGGCAAATGGCGGCCTGCCGTGCGAGGGTTTTTCGCATCGATTGCTTGGTCCACCAGGCGGTTGAACGCCATGGCGGCGCTGCGCGCGAAAACCATGCAAAACAAAATGCCCAAAATATCCCGCAGCCGAAACGCCGGAGTCGACCCCGACGAAAGTGGCGAAGTCATGGCCAGCACAGTCGCCAACGCGGCAAACGGAAGCGCAAAGATCGTGTGGCTGAATCGGATCAGACCCAACCAGTCGGCAAACCTAGCGGGCGTCCGGCTTGGGGAACGTGATTGATTCATGGTTGAAATTTCGTGAACGGAAAATCTGCGGTGGATTCGAACGAGAGGTCGAGCGTGACGATCTGAATAACCGCCGCAACATCAGCCGATTCACTTCGGCGCTTCGATCACGACCTTGCCGAAGTGCTTTCCACTTTGCAGATACTCGTAGGCCGCCCGCGCGTCCTCAAACGCGAACGTTCGATCGACAACCGGAACCAACCCATTGACGTCAATCGATCGACAAAGGTCTTCGAACATCCGACGGCTGCCCACATAGATCCCGCGGACAGTAATGCGGTTGAAAAGGGCGGGAAGCATCGACGGATTCTGATCCACACGCCCCGACAGGATGCCGATCAGCGAAATCGTACCGCTGACCCGGGCGGACCGAAGCGATTTTTCTAGGGTACCGGCGCCACCGACTTCGATCACATGGTCGACGCCGACGTCATCGGTCAATTCGCGGACCCGTTTGTCCCAGTCTGGGATGTCGCGGTAGTTGATCGTTTCGTCGGCGCCCATGGACTTCGCACGGGCAAGCTTTTCGTCGCTGCTGCTGGTGATGATGACCTTGGCGCCAGCGATCTTGGCCAATTGCAGCGCGAAAATGGAAACGCCGCCGGTGCCCAGCAGCAATACCGTCTGACCCATTCGCAAAGGTCCCAGCTCAAAGGCGTGCCATGCCGTCACCGCGGCGCATGGGAGTGTCGCCGCTTGCACGTCCGTAAGATTCGCGGGCGTTTGGACCCAGGCACGCTGGGGCAAGCAAACCTTCTCGGACAGGACGCCGTCGATCGCACCGCCAAGTGCCGAACCGATCTGTTCGTGATCTAGATCTCCATCGACCCAGTCACGAAAAAAACTGGCCATCACGCGATCGCCAACACGAAACCGAGTGACGCCCGAGCCAACCGCGACGACCTGTCCGGCAACATCCGAAAGCGGTACAAGCGGTGGCGAATGCTTGATCTTGTCGTTTCGAACGTAGCCACCCGAAGGCATGGCTAGGTCTCGGTAGTTCAGCGACCAAGCCCGCGATTGAATCACAACGTCGTCCGAACCCGGTGACGGATCGTCGACGACAATGGGCTGCAACGATGCCAACCCGCCAGGGCCTTTGAGATGATAAGTAATCATCTTTTGAACATAACAAAAACCGGAGCCTGGGCGAATCACTCTTCGGTCCACATTGGGGGGAGGATTTTTTGTCCACAAAACCGGATAAGTTTTACTGGTCGATGCAAAGCCCCTGGTCATCATGGTCGATAATGGACTGTGAGCGATTCCAAACCAACCCTTTCGTCAAACCAAGGCACATGAGCAAAACTGAGAAATTAGCAATTGTTTTTGGTGTGATGCCGATCGATGGAGTCGAGTCCGTCGTCTTCATCCTCGAAAACGACGCTCGTGAAAACGCGATGGCCTACGCAGCTGCAAGCTCGTCCGAAACCTGGGGCGAGTTCCGCGAGCGGTGTCCGAAATCGCTGCTTGAATATTTGGAAGACGAGTTGGCATCGATCGACGACCAAACTCCGTTTTCGGATGACCAGATTCCCGGTTATCACGACGGGTTTTGGCCCGCTTTTCCTGAACGTGACCTAGCGGATTGGTTCCCTCATGATTTGCAAAAGCAATATGGTGTTCTGCTGGATACGGCCCACGACGGCAGTATCTTGCAGTTCGACGTCGACCACCAGGAAATCCTGGTTCGCCAATTGATCGGCAAAGGGTACTCCTGCGTTCGTGACGACGCGCTGATCTGGACAGCCTGCGGTTACTAATCTCCGATCGATTCGTGAACCTTGTCGTGAAGTTGCGGCTCCCTCTTTCTGTACGGCACCTGCGTAGTGACGCGGTGTACGACGCCGATGTTCACACGTCTTGAGCATCGATGACATGTTGAGCAGGGTGAACGCCCTCTCCAACCTGCCCCGTCCGGGCAAGGTGGATTCTGTTGCGAAACAGACATGCGGCCGGCCGGCAACAAAACGGACTCACCGCATCAGGCGTTCTCCCCTCTCTTTCTAACTTTGACTGGAAGAAGGGTTTTGATGAGTAACAATTTCTGCGACACGGGGCATTGGGAACACAGTTGGGCGCAGGTGTCGCTGATGAAGATCTGCCGCGACTGCGGCGGATTGTTCGGGCAATTTTTTTCGCGAGGTCAAAGTGTTGACCAGTCGTGCCGTTGCCGCCGAACCAGCGACAACCGTTGGACGCAGTACGATTACAACGAAGCGACAACACTGTGTCATGCGTGTGCCGCAGTTCCACTTCGTAGTGGATCGCGTTTTTCACAATGGTTGTGCTCGACTTGCGTTCAAATCATCCGCGATGTGAATGCGGAATGTCGTGCCAGTGTCGTTCCCGTCGGCCGACTTGCGATCGTCAAGTTATCGGGGGAAACAACTGCCGAGACTGGCGACGTCGAAGGTTCCCGGCAAGACTTGAGTCAAGTCGTCGAGAGTCTGAAGCAAACGTTCGCGTCGATCGGTCTGCTCGGCGAGCACTTGGTTGAAGCGGTTCGATCCAACTGTGCCGACGTGGGACTGGGCGACCATCATCCCGCGGCGGGCCACTACGTAAGACGCGTCCAAGCAGACGTTCTGCTTCGACCACGGCGGATACAGCAATTGCTGGAACGGCGCTCCGTACCCGCCTCAATCATCGCTCGCGTCGCATCGCAGCAAAGCAATTGATGTCTCGGTCGCTAGGACTCTTCGATACTAGAAACGATCGCATCGATTTGATCGTCAGCCATCCGCTGACGGCCGGCATCAAGCATGCGTTTGAAATGCTTGATGCCTTCGAAGCTGGATGGCGATCCGATGTTGCCCATTGGACCGTCGCTGTCGATCAACCGCTTGCCGTTGGCATCATAGATCACATGAAATGGGATGCCGTAGTGTTGGCCCCGCGTCAGACGATCAAAGATGTCGGGGTGGTCCGTACGGTCCCCGTCATCCAGCTTCAGCATCACGAAATCCTTGCTCAACGCTAACTTGTGATCGTCAAGCAATCGTGACAACGCGAAACAAGGGCCACAGTAACGACCGCCGATGCGTACCCAGACTC
This sequence comes from Rubripirellula tenax, assembly GCF_007860125.1. NCBI lineage: Bacteria > Pseudomonadati > Planctomycetota > Planctomycetia > Pirellulales > Pirellulaceae > Rubripirellula > Rubripirellula tenax. The sequence goes on along the minus strand of NZ_SJPW01000007.1, from coordinate 314,421 downwards.
GGCGATCTGTTTTCTTTGCAATCGTAAACGCCCGATCCCAAGCCTGCTGGACGTCTGCTTTGGGGCCGGCATTCGCGTTCAGGAACTCTTTCGTTTGTTCCACACTATTTGCATCGTCGACCACAAACGTGTGGCGATCGATTTCTGTTCCCTTCTGGTCAAACGCGATTGCGGTCACCGTTCCGGCACCCGGTCTTTGCACGTTTAGCTCCGTTTCAAAATCAGTGTCGTTGCCAACTTCGTAGGTCATCGACATGAACCGAGCAGCGACGGGATGCTTGCGGGGGCCGACGAGATTTTCATTGACGAAATGCTTGACTTCATCCGAATCCTCCCAGGCAATCAGCAGCGGACGATAGCCGCCGAGCCTGCCGTTGCGTAGTATTTCCGACCAACGCTTCGCATTCGATTTGGGTGTCGTTGATGAGTTCGCGCCTACTCCTTGTAGTTTCCATTGCGCTACCGGCCGCGTCTCGCTCGATTCCAGGAATGCCTCGCCAACCTGCCAATCTTGGCCGTCAGCGTAAAAGGTGATTGGCAAACTTGTGGGTAAGGCAGGCAACGAGACTTCCCCCCGTTGGTTTGTTGTTCCGATTCGCTTGATCCCTGTAAATGAAGTTGGAAACTCAATCATTCCCATCGCGTTGGTTTTTTGAACATCGCGTGTGTCTTTCATTCGAACCAATGCAGTGACCTTGCGTCCGATGACAGGTTTTCCGTCGGCGTCGACCAGTCGAGCGATGAAATGTTTCGTCGGCCGCATCGTGATCTTGAGAGGTTCCGCCAGTCGATCCGAAACAACGGACCCCGCGAAAGCTTGATCTTCCGTGATCGCAAATGCTCCCAGTTTTGTGGCAATCGTGTTGAGCGAAAACATGCCGACTGCATTCGTTTTCATGGTTCGTTCGTCACGCGTCTTCCCATCCAAAGCTCCGATCGTTAGTTCGCATGGTCCCGGCGGAGCGAGCGATTCTTCCGATCCCTGGCCCGCCATCACGACACGCCCAGTCACCTCACGCGACTCGGAAATTTCGCGATGCAGGGTGATCGAATTCTCACCGCCTTCGGAAAGCTCCAAGGACCCGGATGATCGCCACTCCGGCTGGTAAACGTTGACTGCAACCATCCCCGGCGCGAACAAAGCCGTTGCAACGCCGTCGGCATCTGTGGTCGCACTGTTTCCTCGGCCACCTGTGCCAGACCTTTCTTTGCCATCTTCGATCCACTTGAAACTGTGATTGGCACGGAATTGAACGTATTGGTTGGCGATCGGAGACATGTCCGGACCCGAGGTAAGCTTGACGGTAGCCAAGACGCCGCGTAGCAGTTTGAGCGTTGGTGAATTCGCCTGATTCGTATCGGGATCAAACAGAACAGCATCGGCGTAATCGCTCACCAGATCAGGGTCGGTCACGCAGATGGAATACGTTGATCCCGGTAACGCGTCGATCCAAAATTCACCCTCCTCGTTCGTTAGAGCGTAACGGGCATCAAATTCGTCCTCGCGTTCTGCTTGAAAGCTGCTGGCGTAGACCGAAACTCCGGCAAGCCTGGACGGATCAACGTTCGCGTCACCCGATACTAGCTTTCCCTTCACTCGTTTTCGCGACACCCGCGGCTTGAGCGTCACGACCAAGGTGTCATCAACCAGCTCTGCCTTTTTGAAAACGAACCATTTGTCCCCAATGATTTCCGCATAGCGATGCACATCCGGCCAATCCGGAAACCAACGAGCGGTTGCCTCGCCCTTGTCATCGGTCGTCAAGTTTTCGTCTTCCACAATGCCCAGATAGTTGAAGTTGGGCGGCGGCGTTGCAACTTGCATTCGGAACTTGACGCCTTCGATTGGCTTGCCACCAACATCAATCATGCGGATGACTTGATCGCGGCAACGGTGCAATTCAACCGTTTGAATTGACTCGTTTCGATCGCGGATTGGCTGACGATCGAATTGATAACCGCCGATGAGGGTGCCATTCGTTGCGTCGTCTGTCCAAGCGGTAATCGCGCCGAGGTTCTCGTTGGGATACAGATCCACATCCACCAAGCCTTGGTCGTCGGTCGTCGCCGTCGTTGAGCGATTGACTTCGATCGCCAGTTTCACTTTCGCGTTCGCGACCGGCTTGTCTTCATGCGTCACCAAAATGGAAACGGCACGGTCTGGTTTCCTGAGCCTGAGTCGCATCGGATCGGCTGCCAACTTCCGAATCTGATTACGGCCAAAATACTGATTTGACAGTTCGTCGCCTTGCTGGCACTCGACATTCAATCCGTACCAGTCAGATTTCGCGGCTGGGATCCAAATCTCGAATTGGCTGCCTCGAATGATGGGCTGGATGACCGTTGTGTCGTTGTTTGCTGTTCGCAGAGTGAATTTGACATCAGGATCCATCACGGGCTGACCCTCGGCATTCACCACTTCGCCACGCACACGAATCTTTAAGGATTCGCCGGCACCTTCGATCCATTGATCGGATCCTTCGACAAGGGTGGGATCCGCCGTGGCATCTTGGGCCTTGGCTACCAATCGAACTGCGGATGTCGCGCCGCTGACCCATAGCGTTGCGATCAACATTAGAATCGCAGTGGATCGTCTCAACGGAATGTGGGACCGCGTTTTGTCGAGTAGCGATTTCATTCGACGGGGCAAGTCGTTTGGGCGAGCCATCGCCAAGCCGACGCCACGTTGATCGCGTCGAAAGTCTTTGGCGACATCCAGCAAAACCTGGGCATAGTCGCTTGCTTCGACTCCCGATTGAAGCACGTGATCGTCACAAGCTTGTTCACGCTCCAGTGGCATTCGCGAAACGGCAAGCCATACGAGCGGGTTGAACCAGTAAACTGCTCGGCAAAGCTCCGCCAACGATTGGATCAACATATCATGGCGAACCACATGAGCCGTTTCGTGCAATAGAACCGGTCGCAAACGACCGACCGGCCAAGCGATCGCGGCGCTGGGCAACATTACGACCGGGCGAAACCATCCCGCAGCGCACGGCATCGTCAAGTCGGGGCACTGTAGCAGTCCAGGACAGCCACTTACATGCAAGCTGCGGCAAACCTCGTCGTGCAGTGAGTTCAGGACCGTGTCCTGAACCGGAACTCCGCTGGCGATCCAACGCTGAGTTCGTATCCCTCGAACGATCCAAGGCAGAATGAAGACAACGGTGCCCATCGTCCAAACGACCAGTAACCGTGACGTCCACTGATCCGGCGAAGTCTTTGCGACGGGAGTATCCGAGTCGGCTTGTAAAAGTTCTCGAGTCGTGGATGCGAGAGACGGTTCGACCGAAGCGAACGGATCGGTTTGGCCAGCAAGATTCGCGGCAGGCGATTCATGCATCATCGGGTTGGCGTTTGCGGGCGGAAAGTCTGGCGCAATTTCGGCTCGCGAAACCTTGGCCGCCTGAGGATCCGGTGCAACCGATTGCATCGCGATGGAGTCCGCGTCGGTCACCACATCAGCGGGCAAGAGAGCAAGTTGACAGGTCGGCAGCAACGCACTCCACAACGGAACCAACATGACACCCACGATTCCGAGAGTCCACATTCGGTGCTTGATCGCCGCGGATGATCGTGTGCTGACGCCCACCAAAATCGCGATGACAGCCATCACGACAAACGACTTCAAAGCGACGTCCAAAAAAAACAATTGCCACAGCATCTTAGGATTCCTGTTCACGAGCTTTGTCGATGGCCTGCTGCAATTGAGCAAGTTCGTCATCCGTCAACTGCGATGCCGATTCGTCCAGCAGTGCCGCAAACATTTTGCTGGCCGAGCCTTCGAAGAACGTGGACATCAAATGTGCAATCGCACTTCGACCAGCACTCTCACGCGATTTCGTCGCTGAATACCGATGTCGAATTCCGTCGCGATGTCGGCGCAGGAACCCTTTTTCTTCCAGTATTCCCATCATCGTGCGGACGGACGAATAGCTGGGCGGGTCCTTCAACAAAGACCGCACATCCGAAACCGAAGCCCGGCCCACGTGATAGACCGCATCCAAAATCTGACGCTCGCGAGCCCCCAACTTCAGCGGCTCAGCCTTCTGTCTTTTCTTTGCCATCGGAAACCCGCTCGTGTGTCAATCCACTGACACGTGCTAATGTATTGACATCCAGGGATTGCTGTCAAGGAAGGTTTTTCGCTGTTCCTGAACAGGCGGATTTCGCGTTGGCGCGATGCAGCCAACCTGCCCCGAATCAGCAGTGTCCCGTCCTGTGTACCGAACGTCGACGCATCGGATTGAGCAAAGCTCTTGAATCGATTGCGTCGTAATTGTTCATTGGCATTGCAGTATCGGCTGCCACGACGTGCTCAGAGTACGTGTTGCTGTCACCGATCCAACCATTCGGTGAATGGGGACATCGTTCTTGGGATGCAGGGCGCCAAATCAACCGCGGTCGGCGACGTGGATTTCGCATCCCGAATGATTTCGGCGCCGAATAGACTTGCGGACAAAATTGGCAAGCGCGCCACGGCGACACATGTGCAACAGTTGAAACATGTGCAGATGGTTTGCACCGTTCACATATGTTTGCAACGTACGAGTGCGTCTGTTGTTTGCACGACTTGTTTTGGGGCGGAAACCGTTTCAACTCGCCGCGACGATCGCTATATTTTAGGGTAGTCACACAACCAAACTTTTATTTGATCGATGAATGCCATGGCTAATGGATACTCCGTCGGTTGGTACCGAAAGCCGCTTGTATCTGCCGCGATCGCCGCGTGTCTTTTTGCCTCGCGTTCAACGGCTATCGAGTACGAGATTTTTCCAAACCCGAACGTAGGGAACAACACGATTACTGTGTTGTCCGGAGACGTTGGCACGAACAACGCAGACCCGTTTGAAAACTTCGGAGCCATCAATGTCGTCAGTGGAGGCACGCTTCGGAACGTTGGCCAAATGGACATCTTGTTCCAAGAAGTGGGTGGCAGTCTATCGACCGTGAACATTGGAGCGGGTGGCCTGCTGGAAACGACGGCAGGATCGAAAATGAATTTCGATTCCGTCTCGCACTTCAATGTCAGTGGTGTCGTGACCAACCTGGGCGATATCAGTGCGGACTGGTCAATTCAATTGGCCGAGGGGAGCCAGTTCACCAATGCCGTTGGTGGCATCTTTACCAATAAGCAAGGCGCAGCGTTTAACGGGACGCTAACGAATTTCGGGACGTTCCAAAATGCAACACCGGGCAGCGGCGCGGGCGGTTACCTGGTGCAGCGAGGCGACTTTGACAACCAAGCGGCCGCAACGTTTCTGAATCATGGCGAAGTTCTGAATGTGGCCACGATCAATAACCATGGCGACATCTCAAACACGGTGAACTTCAACTCTGGCGTCAATCGAGGCGTGTTCCGAAACGGAGGAACGTTGAATAACTTTGCCGACGGCACAGTCACGAACCGTCAGCGGTGGTTCAACACTGGCGAATTGAACAACGCCGGTGTCTTCGACAATCACCCATCCGGAATCGGTCTCGAAAACAGCGCGGGAGGCTCGATCAACAATTTGGCCGGCGGAGTCTTTCGCAACGACAGCGCTCTCTATAACTCTGGATCGATTGCGAATAGTGGGCAGTTTTATGCGGGCGCTATTTCCGGCGACGGGAGTTACCTACAAACCGATGGTGAAACGATTGCAGATGGAACCCTCCATGCTTCGACGGTCGATATTGCGGGCGGAAGTTTCAGTGGGAATGGCGCCGTTACAGGGGCCGTCAGCTTCGGATCCGCATCAACGCTAAGCCCCGGGCTCTCGGTTGGCCATCTTGATTTCACCGGCGACGTCCTCATCAACGGTGCAATAATAATGGAGCTTGCCGGTGTTGGTCGTTTCGATTCGATCAACGTCGATGGCATTCTGAGTCTCGGATCGTCCAGTGCTATAAATATTCGCCTCCTCGATGGCTTCTCACCCGATGTCTCGATGGCTTTTGACCTGTTGATCGCAGATCAAATCATCGGCGATCTTGGCGCGATCGTTCTGCCGTCGGGACTTGGCTGGGATCTTCGGGTGGTGAAGACATCGAGTCTTGCCGGAACTGGCGGCGTCCTTCGATTGGTGGCCGTTCCCGAGCCGTCGTCTTTCCTATTGACGACGTTCGTCAGCGCCGTGATCATTGCGGCGCTTCGGAAACGACGGTCTGGACCAAACGTCTAATGAACCAGTTCAGTCGGTGGCTGGCTTTGCTTCGTTCCAGTTAAAGCGAATTTCCCTCGATTCGCTGTGCCCATTTACCTTGCTGTTGGCTATCGGCGGATTGCACTGGCAACGTGGTTTTTTGACGCTTAGCGAATCTCGGTCTTCGTGTGTCAGCGACTCCCTCACCAACGGATGGATAGAAATTTGCAACCTTTCATCGACTGGCTCATGACGCTGCAGTGGGAGCGATTGCTCCCTGAGTTCATTGGGAAGGCAGGCGGCTTTCTGGCGGGAATTTTTGTCAGTTGGTTCTTGTTGTTTCGGCGTCGGCTCAATGCGATCCAGCGTCTGCAATCCGGTGACTCTGACGACTTCGTGTTTCAAGTGCATCATTTGTCGCCCGATGGCACGCAATCCAATCCTGGTCACAGTGGCGATGTCTCGTCCGCCGACAACTCCGAGGCAACCGCGACGCATGCCGATGATCCGACAGCACAGCGTTGGGTGCTGTTGTTTCGTAACTTAGCTCCGAAGACGACACTGAATGATCTGTACGACAACATTGCCGTGCGGGAGGCCGTTGAGAAAGCGGCCAACAGTTGCACGCTCGCCGACCCCATTCTAAGGACGGAAGGGACTCTTGGTTTTGAACTGGTCAACGACGCGATGGGGCACATCGCCGGTCTGTTCGCCGTTACGTCGATACCCCGCGAACCCTGGCTGTTCGCAATGACGTGCGAGGATCGAACGGTGGTCCGTAAAAAGTGTGTGCGTTGTTTCCTGATTCGCCCTGATGATTTGGGGCGGTTCGCAGATTGGAAATGGTGTCGGCAAAGCGTCTCGGTCGAAAAGCCTTGGCATTGGTTCCGGATAGTCGCACTGCACCGCATCGCGATTGCGTGGCTCGCCGAAGTCGAGCAGCAACAACTGGAAGCCCAGCACGACCAATCGTCGTCTATGCCGTTGGTCGACAAGCAAGTGCGCCACGACCGAATTCGCACTTTGTCGCTGGGCGTCTACAGTTTTGACCAACCCATTGGCGAGCCCTGCCAAATCGATTGGTCGAAGCGTGTCGCGGACCTTGAAAAACTAGGTCTGAATCTGGAATCGAATTAGATCTTCGACCAATTTGAGTCTTACGGGTTTCATCAGTCGCCAGACTTCAGCGCGTCTAACGAATCACCGGGCTGAGGCGAATCCAGCTGCGTCGCGGAGTTCCCTTTCGAAGCCTGCCGAAAGTCCTGACGGCTTGTCGATCTGTTCAAACTACTCCGCGTTGCTCGGCTTGTCTGGCTCGACTACCAGCGTGCCATGGAGTGCTTTCAAGGGAACCACTTAGGCACGTCTCGTGTCCATTTTGAACCTGCCGCTCTTTGCAAGCGGAGTGATGATTGCGAAGCGACAATCCTAGATTGGTCGAAGTGTTCGCTGCAGGACATGCCGTGGCGGGTGGTCGGTCAAAAGCCGGTGGGAGTAGGCGTTCGCTCAAGCCTGTCCTCCTGATCTAGGGCGAATCAGATCAACTCGTTCGACATGGCTGTTTTGAGGAGTTGATCGTGCGCGCGTGTAAGTCGAGTGATTCGGCGAAATGATGTTTGAGCCGCTATTTGCTGGAATCTGTTCGTGAGCGAACGTCAGTTGTTCGCCGGCCGCTGAATTTGTCGTGTATCTGTTCTGTACGGCGGTCATTCATTGAGATGGTCTACCGGAGTGTCCCGCCCGTCTTGGTTCTGGATCGGGTGCGAGACTCTATGACGAAACGCGAGGCGTTGATGTTGGCTAGTGCTGCTGGTGTTCGACTGTTGGAAACGAAGATGGATTCACCCAAGCGACCAAATTGCGACGGCAGCGAATTGGATATGACTCCGATGGTCGACGTCACGTTCTTAATGCTGATCTTTTTTATGGTGACGGCTTCGTTTAGTCTGCAGAAATCAATTCAAATGCCGCGGCAACAATCCGACGCGCCAAGTCCGAGCATTGATCCTATGACCGTCGATCAACTCGAGTCCGTCGAAGTCCAGATCGATGATCGCGGCAACTTTTTATTGCTGGGACCGAACTGGGAACGTGAGACGCCAAGTAAGCAGAGTCTGCTCGGTTCGCTTAGCGATGCAATGGTGGGAGCGAGCGGTGACATGCGGTTAATCGTGAGAGTTCACGAAGACGCAAAACTAAAGTCACTCGTCGACTGCCTCGACGCCGGCACCATCGCGGGCTACTCCCAGATGCAGGTATCGCAATTTTTTCACCTCGATTGAATGCCAATTCGCTTGTAAGGGCCAGCCACTCGTCTACGGGAATGGCCGGTTCTAGAATCTGGCCCTGATTAATGGCGCCCCGATTCAGACGCCGCTGGAGGTGGCAAGATATTCTTTCGCTTGGGCGAATGGGGTCGTGACTTTCAGATGCTACGCGTCCAGCGGCGCGAACTGAATGTCGCTCGCCATGTCACGCAGTTTCTCCATTGCGCGGCGTTCGAGTTGGCGAACCCGTTCTTTGGAAATACCAAGGCGATCGGCCAGGGATTGCAAGGTATGTACCTTGCTATGTGAACCGAGTGAAAACCGCGCACGAATGATCAGCTTCTCGCGACGATCCAGGTCGTCCAGCATCACAGCCATTCGGCTTCTCAGTTCGTGCCAACGCTTTTCGCTGATAGCGGACGAACGATCTTCTTCGCAAATCTCGACATCCATATCTTGCAAGCCGCCGATGACCCGTTGGCGATCCTGTTGATTCAGCACGACCGTGCGGTACGAATTCCTGCGAACAACTTGGGTCGCGTAAGTGCTGAACCGGAAGCCACGATCAAAGTCGAACTTCTCGACCGCGCGGATCAAACCCACGATCCCATCGCTCAACAAATCGTCAAATGTGTTATTGGCATTCACGAACTTCTTAACGATCGAAAAGACCAGACGCAGATTAGCTTCGACGATTCGGTCGCGATGCCATTCGGCCAGGGCAACGAACCTTTCGACCAATTCCAGTCTGATTCGCGACGGACGATCGCTATTAAGCAGACTTCGATGCACTGAAGCTTGGTGCAGCAAAAAGTTCATACGGCGAAACAGCATCACCTCTTGTTCCGGTTTCAATAGAGCTGCCTCGCATAAACGGCTGAGGTGAATCGGCAAATCGACTCCGCTTTTTCGCAGCGCGGCTAAGCCGAGTTCGCTCTTTCGCGGGGCTAGTTCCAGAGCGTCGCCAAACATTACCCGACCTGCGCCGCGACTGGAGAAGGAAGGGTTGGTCATGAAGCCGATTTCTCGCTTCAGCCACGACTTCGTCCTGACTTTCAGTTCGTCCGTATCCAATCCTTTCAATGACGAAAGAATCTGGTCGACATCTCGGTTCGCCACGGCGAGTTCGGGTGACTTGAGCCACCCGGGGAATCTTGCGGGGATGTCCGATGCCGTCTTCGCCGGCTCTCCTGCCAGAGATCGCTTGGCGACAGCTTCGGAGGAGGGAGGCTGGATTGCCGATGGCTCAGTCATGATCGTAGGCATTTCAAAGATTCCTTCGCGAGAGTGAGGCTTGGATCGCCAGCGGAATGATCCGCGAGGCGAGTGGACGTTTTAGGGGTCCAAAACGTCCATGTAGTTATATCGGCGGGGAGGCTGCTCATCAATGGTTGCCGTCGATGAAAATCGTAAAAACATTGAAAAGAGTCGTTCTTTATCGTTTTTTGGCCGTTTTTTTACTCGATTCGCAACATGTCTTGTCTTGGCAGCTATACTCGCAAAACGAATAAAGCATTCAAAACGTTCATTTAGTAGTCGGGGACCCATGGCCGCTCACCAGCCGCAATATTCGCCCAAGCAGATTTCCGAGGCTCTTTTATCGAGTGAGTCGTCGGTAAAGCGATGGTGTGATTCGGGCGCGATTCCAACGGTTCGCACAGCGGGTGGCCATCGCAGGATCACCCTGGACGGCTTGCAGCATTATTTGCGGACATCGGGGCGAGCCTTGGTGGCGCCGGAAGTACTCGGACTTCCGATGTTGGGCGTTGCTCGCTGCCAATCCATTCCGGGCGAGTCGACGTCCGATTCGGCCGATTTTTGCCGAATGATTTCTGTCGGCGATGAAGCCGGTTGCCGCCGACTATTGAGGAAGCGGCTTCAGGACGGGGGCAGTCGATCCGAAGTAGTCGGCGGTTTGGTCACCGAAGCCATGCATGAAATGGGAGATGCTTGGAAATCCAAGGAAGTGGATCCCTACCAAGAGCGACGTGCATGCGCAATTTGCATACGCTTGATTGACGAAATGAAATCAGAATTGCCTTCCTGCAGTGAGTCGGCTCCTACCGCCATAGGTGGAACACCATCTGGTGACCCGTACCAAGTTCCGACGGCGCTCGTCGACTTGGCGCTGCGGGAATCGGGTTGGAACACGATCAACCTTGGCAGTGATCTGCCGCTAGAGAGTTTTCGTCAGGCGGCATTCGATCATGATGCAAAGTTGGTTTGGATGAGCGTTTCGTCGATCTCCAATGCCACGACGTTCGTTGCCGAAGAAGTTCGGTTTGCCGGTCAGTTGAACGACGATGTTACGCTGATTATGGGCGGCCGCGCGTTGACGGACTCGATTCGTTCACGGATGCGATACACGGCCCACTGTGACAACCTGCAGCAGTTGTCCGCTCTCGCGGCGGTAATGCTGTTGGACCTCGCTGGAAACTAGCTTTCCACGGCAACGCGTTGTACGGGCCGAAGCTGTAGCGTAAGTCGTCAACGGCCTATCCGTTCTTTTTCGGAAATCACTGGTTCGCTCTCGCCCCGCGAAACCATGTTTCGGAAGCGAACTTTCGCGGAACGGAAGACGGCCGACATCAAATCGGTAGCTCGATTCGTCGCGGCCACCGTTAACGTCGCGGTTGCGCTGCGTATTCCTTCTCGATCGCGTCAAGCAACGATAGCGACCCGTTCGAATCTTGCGTTATCTCCCAAATCATGATTCCGGCCAATCCCTCGCGACTCGCGTATCCAACCTTCTCGCAAACATCGCCGACGGAATTGAATGCGAACCCGTTGATCGTCGATACCTTGGAATTCACGGCGCCCGCAGACGTCAGCTCCGCATAGGTTCGCGACTGCCTTGCTGCGTTGCGACCGTAGAAAGGGATGCCCAAGCAGATTTTTGATCTGGGACACCCAAAGTCGATGAGCTTCTGGACGTCTTCTTTCGCTTTCTCCAGAGTCGCTTGTGGGAAATCATGATCGTAGGCCATCAAATGAACGCGATCGAGGCATCGGTAAGTTGCGGCACCCAAATCCTGCCATCCCGCCTGCGCGACCGAGACCCGCAATCCGATGGGGCCCAGCGTACTTTTCGTTTCGCAAATCAAGGCTGAATACGACTGAGACTCGGCGTCATTCTGTGGATGTTCCCAGTCGTAATCGACGCCGTCAAAACCCGTTCGTAAGCAAAGTCTGCGCAAAGCGTCGATGAAACGTTTCCGATCGGCAGGATCAGCCGCCAGCTTTGAAAAGCCCGTCGATCGTCCCCAGCCGCCCACGGTCAACCAAAGCGTGACACTCGATCGGCTTTTGATTCGTCGAAGCTTTTCGACAACTTTATCACTGATCACATCATCGCTGAGTGTGCCATCTTCGTTCGGTTGCAGCCCGAAATAGACAAGGTCAGTGACCGGCCCCGGATCACCCAACCATGCATCGATTCGGTAATCGGGAAGGTAACCAACGACAGCATGATCCTCGGCTCGCGTCGTCACCGCGATAATCCCGTAACCGATCAAGAGCAGCAATCGCATTGTCGCCCTAGCCACTCGTCCGCATCCCCGACGCGAGACCGTTGATCGAAAGCCTTGCCAGGTGTTGCAGTTCTTTTTGGCTCTCGTCGTCTGGGTCCTGTGATCCAGCTCGCAACCGGCTGAGAAGTTCGACTTGGATCAAGTTCAGCGGATCGATGTAACGATTTCGAACTCGGATCGATTCCTTCAACCAAGGCGTTCCCGCCAGCAAAGACTCGCGCCCGGTGATGTGCAGAATCGCACCCAGCGACCGCGCGTGTTCGTCTTTGATCATTTCACTGATCGTCTTCAGGTTCTCGCTCTGGTCCGCCAACGACGCATAGTATCCTGAAATCTCCATGTCGGATTTCGCGATTGCCAGCTCTGCGTTGTCGATGGTTGCTTGAAAGAAGGGCCATTGCTTGTACATCGCTTGCAACTGCTCAACAGCACCGGGCGTTTCCAGCACCGTCGCCGTTGCGGTGCCCAATCCGTACCAGGCGGGAATCAAGCATCGACACTGCGTCCAAGAGAACACCCACGGAATCGCTCGCAAATCCGATAGGCTGGCACCCCCGCGTCGTCGCGACGGACGCGAGCCGATCGGCAGTTGTTCGACTTCATCAACCGGAGTTGCCAGCCGAAAGAAGCGAACGAAATCGGGCTGTTCGATCAACTTGCGGTAATGCGCGAACGATTGTTTCGCCATCCCGTCTAGCATGTCCGTCCACTCGTTCGGGTCAGCCGTCGGCGGATCGCCGCCGGCCAGCAATGACGACCAAACGACTTGTTCGAGGTGTCGATGGGCGATGTGCTTGTCGTCGTAACGATCCGCCAACACTTCGCCTTGCTCGGTCAATCGCAACGCACCGCGGAACGTGCCGACGGGCAACGACCGAATCGCTCGCGCGGTCGGTCCGCCCCCTCGGCCCAGCGATCCTCCGCGACCATGGAAAAACGTCAGCTCAACGCCCAGCTCTGACGCAACGCACTGCAACTGCTGCTGTGCCCGGTACAGGGACCAACATGCCGACAGATAGCCGCCGTCTTTCGTGCTGTCGGAATACCCCAGCATAACCGGTTGTTGATTTCCCTGGGCCGTGATGTGATCGCGGTATTCGGGAATGGCAAACAGGTCCTTCAAAATCGCAGGTCCGTTCTGCAGGTCTTCGATCGTTTCGAACAATGGCGATATCGGCAATCGCGTTTTGTACTCGTCGCAATCGGAAAAATTCTTTCCTGTTTGACGCCACAACCAAAGGACCGTCAGCACGTCGCTGGGCGTCTGCGTCATGCTGATGACGTGTTCGCCGATCGCACGTTGACCATAGGATCGCATCACTTGGTGCAAAACGCGAAACAATTCCAACGTATCACGAGCTTCCGGCGACAGCGTCGCCGCATCCATCGGATCTTTGCCAAAAACCAAGTCTCGATCGAGCGATTCGATCAACAGTTTCTGACGCTGTTTTTCGTCGAGAGCATCCACGGCCTCGGCGCTGGCGCCCAATCCGCATGCGGCAAGGATTTCGTTCATGACACCGCGATACTGTCTCGCATCTTGGCGCACATCTAAACACGTCAAATGGAAACCGAACGCCGCGATCTGATCTCGCCAAACGTTGACTTCTTCCGCCAATAGATCACCGCCCGGGTACTTGGTGACCGATTCAAGCAACGCGTCGACGTCTTCGATCATCTCGTCTGGATCCGCGTAGCTGCCAAAGACGGGCTCGCCGCCCAGTGCGATCTTTGCCGTCTTGTCGAGTCGCCATTTCATGACGGATAGCCAACGACGACACAGTTCATCGGGTGGGATTTTTGAAATGCGCGCCTCCACTTCCGGCCATCGCACCACCGCCTCGGTGATCCGTTGGCCCAAATCATGTCCCCAAGTCGTTTGCAAATCCGACAAACTCAACGAGTCATACAAATCATGATGGGTGGACGAATGAAATTCGAACGCGGCTTCTCTTAGCCACTGAAATGTTTGCTCGGTAACCTCCGCCGTAACACCCGGGTGCCCATCGCGGTCGCCGCCGATCCACGAACCATACGTGACGCACGGTTTGATTTTGAATTTGTGACCGGGGTAGGCCTCGGCAAGCGACTGACGAAGCTCGCTCAAGTTTTGCGGCACGACTTCCCACAGGATGGGCTTGATCGAAAGCGCGCGCTGGACCTCTTGAATCACCGACGGTCGCCAGGGGCGAATGAAGTTGGTCTGCCACAGCTTTGCCAGCTCCGTTTGAATCAACCGTTCAATACGAGCGATTTTGTCCGGCCGTGTTTCGACGTCATGTTCGCTCAACAGTTCGCGAATTGTCTTCAACTTGCTTCTGACGCTTCGTCGCTTCGCTTCGGTGGGGTGCGCCGTGAACACCAATTCGACGTGCAGTTGATCCAACAGGTGCTGGATCTCGCCTTCCGTCCGACCGGCTGCTTTCAATTGCATCATCGCGCTGGCGATCGTTTCGCCCCGTTCGCTCGCCAATGTATTTTGCTCTCGTGCCCGAAGCA
>NZ_SJPW01000006.1:697568-718302 GCF_007860125.1 Rubripirellula tenax | reverse complement strand
GACGGTCTCCGCGACCCGATCCGTGCATTTTGATTCTCACAAATCACAACATGACGTGCAACCAAAAACTAAAAACCTGTTCCTCCAAAGCCACCCCGAAGCGCAGCGTTGTAAGTCTGATAACCATCGCATGCACCGGAGCGGCGGTGGTCAGTTTTTCCGTTTACTTGCAAGTCTTTCGCCGCCGCCCGGTGATGCGTACCGTTATCCCAACTAATGCGCGGAGGTGCCGACCGATCTCGCTTCGTAGCGGTTCGATCCGCAGCACCCGACTGCCGGGGATGTCGGCCGACTTTGCTTCAAAGGGTTTTCTCGAAATCACGTCCGAACGTGACGTACCGCATCGCCGGAAAATCTCTTGGTCGCGCTGATCTATTTTTTCCGGCGATGCGGAACGTCACGTTCTCCAATTTGCTGCCAGCGTTTCCCCATGCCCGAAGCTTGCGGTTCGTTTGGCATTGGAATGGTTTACTCCGCTGCAAGCTGCCGAAACGCGGACACTCTCGCCAATGGCTCTTTTTGTCTTTTCCCACCGGGCATCGCCATTGGCGAGAGAGTCCGCGTTTCGGCTCCCTTCGGTCGCCGTGCCCGACCCGCTGACGGTCGGCAACGCTCGAAACTTGCCGCACGATTCAATGCCCGCTATGCTGTGAAACGGTGGTCGCAACTGCACATCGCTGATTCAACGCTCGATCCAATGCAATGGGATAACCACGGCATGCACCGGAGTGGCGGTGGTGCGGTTTTCTCGAATTCACGACGTTCGCCGCCACCCGGTGATGCCAACCGTTCCCCCAACAAATACCTCTATCTCGACCTTCACACTTGAATCGTCAAAACGCAATGAGCGAGCCGATCCTCTACGTGCTTCAGCCCGACTACAATGAACACGATACTCTCTCGTTTGTCGTATCCTATTTGGTCGATAGAGAGCCGGTTTATCCACCGTCGGCGATTGCATTTCAGGACTGTTTCGACCGCAAGCCGTTGTCCGAGGGGTGGATTCCGCCTTCGGTCATTATCGAACGGGACGAACAGCGTACCGACATTTATGAGATCGAATCGTGCTTTGCCGTCAATCAGAAAGCAAAACACGCTCTGTCACCACTCATTGGTGAACACGTTGAATTCCTGCCCGTCGGTGTAGTTGGCGAACGGGGCGTCGATTCAGGCGGAGAAGACTATAAACCAATCGCGGAACCACAAGAGCTCTATCTTCTGAATCCACTTGTAGAGGTTGAACTTGGAAAAGGTAGCATCTCGCACAAGATGGCGTACCGATACGTCACAAAATACGTCTTCGATCCAAAAGATTTGTATAGCGTGCCGATCTTTCGCGCGAAGGAAGACTTGTGCATCTTGGCAAGCGATTCCTTTCGGCAACTCGTGAAATCAAAAGGGCTTCGTGGCTTGGCTCTTGAGGATGAGTTTGAGTGGCATGCATCCGCCGCAGGGGTCGCGGCGGCCACTTCGACCACGCCAAAGAAGAAGCCACCGAAACAAGTTGATCCGCCGGAGTTGATTCCGGAAGATGAGTTGTCGGGTGTCAAGCAGATGACAACCAGTTGGTGGGAAAGCGTTCAGGATCATTGGTGTTGGGCTTGCGATGCAACTAGAGCGCGCGACGGCAATGTGGACCAAAAGCCGAAGGTCTACAAACCGATCAACGAGCGCCAACTGGCGACGCTGCGGAGAAAGGTCGGCGGACGACTACCGTCGGAATTTGAACATGTGCTGACGCACTACGCTCGCAAGGTCAGTTTCTCGTGGGATCTAATGGAAAGCCCACTTTCTGATGACTTTCCGGACGAATTGCGAGAATGCTGTGGCTGTTTTGCAGACCTTTGGGACGTTGCCACTTTACCCGAGTTCGCTGTAGTTGCAGCAAAGAACTGTCAATCCGAAATGCCCTATTTTCATGAAGCCTTCAATCAACGACTACCATTTATCGAAACAGGAAATGGCGACTACATCGCCTTCGACATGCGAAATGGAACCGAGGAATGCCCGATTGTCTATCTCAGCCATGAAAACGACGAGAGTCATAACCGAGTGCTAGGTCAAAACTTCGTAGAATTTTTGCTGCGATGGAGTGGTGTTGGTTGCGTGGGGCCGGACTTTCCATATCTTGAAGCGTTCTACGATGCTCGAAAGAAGCGAGTCCATTGCCACGGCCGCAACGCCAAGAAGTGGCGCGACCTAATGGCCTCGGGCGTATAGCGATGCAGCTATGGAAAAGGGGGAACCAAGCCATGCACCGGAGTGGCGGTGGTCGGGTTTTCTCGAAGTCACGTCGTCCCCCGCCACCCGGTGATGGCAAACGTTACCCGACACAGATTGTCTTAATGCTTTCACTGCTCCTCTGCTTGATTGCTTCAGTTCCCCCGACATCCATTGGCCAGCCTATTGCCGAAGCTGCTGCGGACGAGGCAGGGCTTTCACACTTGCTTGCGCTAACGCTGGAATATGACGATTCGCCTGACCCTCGCTTCGTGGCGATCTTAAAAAATCGCTCAAGCACAGACCTAAATATCGTGGCTAGATTCGCGGAACTACACGGTACTTTCCACATAGTGGCAAACGGCGGGACGGAGACCGAGCTTTACTTGCCTCGCTATCGTTTGCTTCTTCTCACATCGACGTGGTTCGACCCCACCAACAAAATGCCCGCTGACGCGGTTCATCGCTGGGACGTCCGACTCAGTGAATTGGTTGATCTTCATGGTAGGCCGATGCCCAGGCGGCAAATTCTAGGTAGCAAAGTGTTCCTGACGATCTCTCGGGTTGCTATAATTCCATCTGGACTTCAAAGTTCTTTTGTCTCGAACAATGCAATGCAGCGTTCAACGCCAATTCGAATCCCAGACGGCGGGTAACCAAGTCGTGAACCGGAGTCCGCGAAACGGCGTTTCCTGAGATCAGAGTTAACCGCGCGGACCCGGTTACGACCACCGTTCGCCGACAGACGAGATGTGTCACATGAATCCCCCCAATTCGGACATTCCAGATCATCTCAAGATTCGTTTCTGGCGTCGTCTGAAATGTCGCGTTTCTTGGCTTGCCGCCAAACCGGAAGAACGACACGGCTGCATCCGGATCGCTCGTCGCGGTGGGTCTTTCTGGTTTCATTCGACGAACTTTCTACGATCGACCGTCCAGGGGGCGTACCTGCGTTGCCTTCCCATTGACGACGCTGATCTGGAGGCAATTGGAACTTTCCGGCATTGCGAGGCACTTGACCTCGGCGGGACATGCATCTCCGACCACGGTATTCGATACCTGTCGCGAATGGAGAGTCTCCAATACCTATTCTTGTGGCACACTCAAATCTCTGATGCTGCGATTGATTGGATTGCTAAAATCCCACAGCTGAGAATGCTATCAGTGTGCAACACGTCAAT
Source organism: Rubripirellula tenax (assembly GCF_007860125.1). Taxonomy (NCBI): domain Bacteria; kingdom Pseudomonadati; phylum Planctomycetota; class Planctomycetia; order Pirellulales; family Pirellulaceae; genus Rubripirellula; species Rubripirellula tenax. Next base: position 714,901 of record NZ_SJPW01000006.1, on the reverse strand, counting down.
CTCAATAGATGGCGTGGACAATCTACACTGTAGCCTGAAAGACTGTTTGCTATGCCTGGACGATGATCATTACCGTTATGGACAGCTGCGTGATCTGGATGCACTACGCTCCTTTGCCGAATCTTGATTGCGGCGAACCATCCGATGCACCCGAGTCGCCGAGTCGGGCGTTTTGACAATGGAAGATCTCCCGCGGCGACCGGGTGATCGGTAACGTTCGTCGACTGGGCGCTACGGTATGCGGCGGATACGCCCGACATCCACGCGATTGGCTTCCGCATCGATCGAATAGATCGAATAGATCACTCTCAGTGGTGGACGGTCTATGTAGAACATTCCTTCGTTGAGAGGCATACCATTCCCGATTGGATCGGATTCTAGTGCTCGGTCGATTTGGTGTGTCGCGTCTATGATTGCGACTTTGTCATTTCCGGCAAGGGATTCCGCTGCAACTTCCTGTGTCGCATTCTCTTCCCAATAGACATTGTACTTCACGATTGCTCCAGCGAACGGAGACGCGTCACAACTTCATCGGTTGTGTGGCGTTTGCCGTCACCTGCAATGCGCTCTTTGGCGATTCGGATGTCTTCATCACTTGGGGGACGCATAAGCGTTCCGAGTCGCTTGCCATTGGCATCGACAAACTCGACGGATTCGTTCGATTCGGCGAGCAGTTTGGCTTGGTCGTTCGTTGCTACTACCTTTACCATAGGATTCTCCGATATTGCTGACGGACACTCCATTGTATCATGCCCGCATGCCGCTGCACAAATGCGGCGAACCAAGCGATGGACCGAAGTCGCGGGTACGGCGTTTAGAAATGGTCACCACATTGCCGCGACTCGGTCATCGCGGACGTTATCGCTTTTGAGTTCACGAATCATGGCTCAACCGAAACTCGATGAAGACCTGTTGCAGCGCCTTGCAGCACTGGCGGCGCGGCTAGATGGCGGCGACGAAAATGCCGACGCTTCAATTCTTGCCGAGTTCAATCAATTGGCTGGTACAAGCATTCCGTTTTCTGAGTTCCAAGGAATCTACGGGGCAGAAGAACACATTGACTATGTCCGTCGCGTGTTGACTGATCGCGCCACGGAAGCTTTGCCGGGGTTAGAGCGTGACGCCCTTGCCACTATGTTTGCAAAAGTACTCGCCGACCCATGCGACAACGCGTATCTGCAGTACGTCTTCACAACGATCAAAAAGACACTTGGTGACAATCAGATTTCCGATTTGGTATTTTGGCCGGGCGAGTACTTCGGTGACGGCGACAATCAACGTGAACTCACTCCAGAACTCATGGCGGATGCTGTACTCGAACGCTACGCCAAACGACAATCGCGATAGCCATAAAATGCACCCGAGTTGCCGATCGGGCGTTTCTTGAAATCAAAGTCACTTGGCGGCAACCGGGTGATTTTTGTCGTTCCCCGACTGAAATTGATGACCACAAGACGCACACCGACTCAACGTTACGCATCCTATGCTATTGCGACGTTGCTGATTTGCGCTGCTCTATTCGGACTGCTATACAACGCAGGTTCACTCTTTGTTGCGTTTCAAGGTGCGTTCGACGAATCGCCGGACATTGCTCAATTGCCCCACTTTTTCACTGCGTTTTACGTAATGTCCGCGATTTGCATCGTCTGCTACATCTCGATCATCGTCGCTTCCGTTGGGCTCTGTCTTGGCTCCGCGACCTGTGCACGATTACTTGCGATGTTGCTGCTGTTTGAAGTTCTTTACTTTTTCGCAATTGGTGCGATGTGGAATCTACCGAACGCGGGTCGGGGAATTGGAGCCGCAACAGGGATCGCAAACGGCGGACTTATGGCTCAATTCATCCTCCTAATGCCGATTTGGATACCAATTGCATTTGCTTTCCTTGGGCTCTACCGCCAGAATCCAGTGTTTGCTGCTGATGGAACGCTGACCTCAACACCATCACTAGGCGGCGGGGAACCAAACGATGCAACCGAGCGGCGAAGTCGGGCGATTTGAAGTGGTTGATCTTCCGTCGCCGCCGGCTGATCGTAACCGTTATTTGCCCCATGGTGACTGATGTCGCGATACAAGACATTCACAATTGCGATTCCTACGGACGCCGATGGATTCGTCGGCCGCGCTTGTGATGCGCCAGGTTGCAAGCAGTACTTCAAAATCTATGTCCCAGACCACGGCGACTATCTTCACTGCCCGTATTGCGGTGTTCGGTTCTCACGCAACAGCCTCTTCACTTCGCCGCAATTGAAATATGCCAAAGAAGCGGCAATTGAAGAAGCTCGCGTTTACGCGATAAACGAATTCCAAAAAATGTTCAAGAACGCGTTTCGCGGGTCAAAGAACATCACCTATAAACCAGGACGCCAACCGACCAAGCGAGCGGTTCGCCCCGACTACGTCGAACGCGAAGTCGATACTGAATTCCATTGCGCGGAATGCTCGATACGATTTCAAGTGTATGGAATCTTCGGCTTTTGCCCAGGCTGTAGTTGTGAAAACCTCCAGGTCTACGATGCCAACTGGGCCAACATCAAACGCAAACTCGACACTGAACCTGATAAAAATCGTCAACGACGTCACGCCTATGGCGACCTTGTCTCCACGTTTGAGGTCTTCTGCAATCGCAAAGCGACTCGCGTTAGCAGCGAAAAGGGTAACTTCCAAGTCCTGTTTGACGCTCGCAAATACTTCAAGGATCATGCGGGCGTAGATATGCTGGCAAGCGTCACGGGCAACAATCTTCTGGCTCTTCGGCGTGTATTCCAAAAACGGCACGTCTGCATTCACGCTGGCGGTGAAATCACTGACCGTTACATAAAAATGATCCCAGAAGATGCAAAACTCCTTGGCACAAAGGTCGTTCTCACCGTTGAAGAATTGGAGACTGCGGCAACCGCAATGCGAATTGCATTGGGCGTACTCGTCAAATCAATCGAGCAACCCGGATAGGCAAATAACGATCCAATGCACGCGAGTTGCGGGTCGCGCGTTTCCTGATAGCAAGTCACTTGGCCGCAACCGCGTGATTGGTAACGTTATCCGACTGAAGTGTAACGCGTGATCGTCAATCCATACGAACCGACGACGTCGCACTCTTCAGTGACGCCAGGCATGCACTGGTGCGTTCGATCGCTCGTGATTGCACTCACGCTGTATCCGATTGTCGCTGCACTACTCGTTTACGTCGTTGTAACGATGGAATCATCGCTCGGAATGCGGGGAGCTAAGCTCGGCTCATTTAGCACACCACTTGGCATCATCTTTAACGTGTCTGCGGTCCTGACGATTGGGTTCCTGCTCTGGGCACCGGCCGGATTTGTCGCTTCGTTCTTCACTGCGCGGGCGATCAACCGCCCTGAGAAAGCATCGCTTTTCCCTGCTCTCTACTTGCTGGCGTGCATCTCCGCGTTCTTCCTCGCACAGATTGACCCTGGTGGTTACTTTACCTACTATTTTGACTGACTCTGGCCTTACCGGAATTCACTGGACGGACTAAAACCGCGGATCTCCAGGAACACCACCCACTTCCCACCCGTGAGCGGGGCAAATTGCGTTAAGATGGGAAGCTTGCGGCAGCGGGCGAATGTTCCTCCACTGCCACCCCGAAGCGCAGCGTTGTAAGTCTGATAACCATGGCATGCACCGGAGTGGGGCTTGCGGCCGTTTTCTGATGGTTAACTTTAATCTCCCCACCCGGTGATGCCGGTCGTTATCCGACTGAAATTGCTGTGGCCGCACACGTGAATCCATACGAAGCACCACACCATGGGACGCTCGACTTTACACGGCGCGGTATCACGCTCATTCCGCGTCCTCTTGCCGCGCACACGCGAAAGGTCGTCAACCGCTTCGGGCTGTTCCAACTTGTCTGGCCGATCGCTGTTGCGTATTGGACCGACACGTTTGTTCTTGACTTCTGGGCGTTGTTCATCGCAACCAACGGCTTGCGCGTTACGCCCGCGTCATTCAAACGTTTCCCATGGACCGCCGTGATGTGTTTTGTCTACCCCGTTGCATTTGTCGTTTCCGCGACCACTCATGACCCTTGGGATATTTGGAACTGGATTCCTTCTCGGCTCTCGCCGGTGCTCCTGATGCAACTTGCCTCGGCTACCTGGGCCGTATACGCTATTTGGTGCATCCTGCGATGCTACTTCTCGCACCAACGCATCCCAGACGGCGGATCTCCAGGAACACCACCCACTTCCCACCCGTGAGCGGGGCAAATTGCGTTAAGATGGGAAGCTTGCGGCAGCGGGCGAATGTTCCTCCACTGCCACCCCGAAGCGCAGCGTTGTAAGTCTGATAACCATGCGATGATGACGGAGCGGCGGTGGTCGCCGGTCTGAAGTGGTTAGTCAACTGCCGCCGCCCGCATATCGCTACCGTTATCCGACTTGGCGTTGACGAAACGCACATTCTCTATGTATGACGATCTCAGCTTTCTCGTCGCGGGGAAGATTTGTACCAAACTGGAGAATGAAAATGGATTTGAATCCCGGAGGACTTGTCGGTGGCCTAGTCGGTGCTGGCGCAGGTATTGCTATTATGTTCGTTGCTTCTAGCGCAGACGGCAACCAGCCTAGGGGCAAGGGACTGATTCTGTTCGTTACCGTCGGAGCGTTCGTCGGAAACTTTGTCTGGGGTAAAGTTTTTCCCAAAAAGCAAGTTACCGAATCGGACGGGCAAAGCCCTAGCGTCGAGAATGTTCGTGACGACGAATACCGAAACGCAGCCTGAGAATCGCATTGCAATGAGCCCGATGCGATGGTGCCCCGCTGCCATCGCATGCCTGTGGTTGCAATTCAGATTTGAACCAAATACTGCGGATCTCCAGGAACACCACCCACTTCCCACCCGTGAGCGGGGCAAATTGCGTTAAGATGGGAAGCTTGCGGCAGCGGGCGAATGTTCCTCCACTGCCACCCCGAAGCGCAGCGTTGTAAGTCTGATAACCAAGACATGCACCGGAGTGGCGGTGGTCAATTTTTCCGTCTGCTTGCAAGCGTTTCGCCGCCACCCGGTGATGTCAACCGTTACCCGAATGACGCCACTCCAAACTTAAACGCGAGCAGCAGATGACCGAAACTATTCAGGCGTCGCGGCATCGTTTTCCGTACAAGAATGCTTTCCTCGGCTTTATACTCGTCATGCTCGTTGCGAATGTTGCAATTCTGGTGGCAGACGGTGACTACGGTTACCGGAAATATACGAGCATCGTGGTAACGCTGATGCTTCTTTTCAACCACGTTGCGTTTCAATACAAACTGCCTAAACCCTTTGGCACCCTTGCTAAACTGCTTGCATGGACGTGGCTCAGTATTGGGTTGGTGTATATTGGTACTGTTGTATCTCGCTGATTAGAATCACGTGTCGCGTAGCCGAACGACATACTTCGTGTTCGCCAAAACGCGGGTAACCATGCCGTGAACCGGAGCGGCGGTGGTTAGTTTTTTCGATTGCTTGCAAATCTTTCGCCGCCGCCCGGTTACGGCTACCGTTATCCGACTGATGCGCTCGAAATGAATCAAAACCCCTACTCTCCCTCTTCGGTGGACGGCCAATCACTCCATGCAGCGGAATCTACTCGCCATCACCGATTCACGGTTACCCTTCTTGCCGTTTTGTCGGCACTTGCAGCTTGGCGAATTATTCCGATGTTTATCGGGTTTCTACCTGCGTCGATTGCGATTTCTTACTGGCTGTGTGTGTTCGCGCCAGTGTGCTACTTCTTGGCTATGTCAATTTTTGTTGTTTGTGTTGAATATAGACCGATCCCGCAGTTTTTTCATCGACTTCCTGTTCTCTTGCTGCCGTCTGTGCCCTTGTCTTTGATCCTTATGTTCCGGATGTTCCAACACTTCACCTCTTCATTCTTCGGTGACATTACCCTGATCGTCATTTACAACGTCTGCGTTCTCGTTGGGTTATCTCTTCTCTTTCCCTTCTACGCTTTTCTAGCGTTTAGGCGTTCACGCTCCCTTGCCCGAGTCTGAACGGATAACCGCCCGCTAGACTGGGGCGACGTGGTTACTGCTGCCCAGCGGTCGGCCGATGCCCGCCCAGTACGGCGGATAACAAACACATGCACCGGAGTGGCGGTGGTCACGTTTTCTCGAAATGACGTCAATCGCCGCCACCCGGTGATGTGAGACGTTCGCCAACGAAAGTTATGCCCCACATCCGCGTAGAATTGACTCTCTTGCCAGAATCGCATGGAGGACGACGCTCTAGCGTTGCATCCGGCTATCGCCCCCAGTTGTACCTGCTTGGCGATGATTGGGACGCGGTTCACGACTATGGGAGCATTGAGAAACTAGTTCCCGGACAGCCAACAATCGCAGAACTGACGTTTCCGAATCCGAAGAATCACATCGACCGATTATTTTCCGGACTTCCATTCCTGTTGCGCGAAGGAAACCGGACGATCGGGTACGGTCGCATTCTACAGGTGCTCGACACTGAGCTGGAACGAAAGAAGGACCACCGAAACGAGTTCTATTTCAGTGACGACGCGGTCGGAATCTTTGCAACTGACATCCCGCCGTTGTGCGAGGGCGAATACTCGTACGAACCGTACCGCGGTTCTGGCCACTACGAAATGCAACAATCACTTTCCAATGGCTCATCGCCTCTATGTCACTGCTACGATGGTTCCGTTAAAATTGCGTTCAACATTGCTGGCTGCCCGCGATATGGCGTTGTAGAACTGGCAAACGTCATACGTGAATCATGAGCTGGCGAACCATCGCATGCACGGGAGCGGCGGTGGCCAGTCGGTTTTGGAATCAATATCAACTCCCGCCGCCCCGTGATGCGGGGCGTTCGCCGACTGAAGTAGTTCGACGGCTTCGGTATTCACGCGGTTTTCGCGAATCTGGACCGATTCTCTACGGCAAGGTAAGATGGTAATACCCAACCGCCACAGGTGACTTATGACTGTCGAACAAGCCATTTCTGATATTGCATCACTCCCATTGGAGGAGCAGTTGTTAGTCGTGCAAGCAATTTGGGACCGTATGCCGCAAGACGCCGGTACATCACTGACTAACCAGCAACGCGCTGAACTCGACCGACGCTTGGCGAACTACCTGGAAAATCCCGATTCCGCGCTAACCGAATCGCAGCTACGCAAACAAATCCGTGATTCCCGATCGTGATGGATGTCCGCTACGCCAGGGAAGTTCGCGACGATTTGCTCGTCTCGATGGCTTGGCTGGATGAACGTTGCGATGGCCTGGGCGACCAATTGGAAACGGAGTTCTATGCTGCAGTATCGGTCGTCCAGGAACGGCCACACTCGTTCGCTTCGGATCATACTGGATACCGACCTAGCCGACTTCGCCGGTTCACCGCCGTCCTCTACTATCGAATTGAATCTGACGTCATTATCGTGATGGGATTGTTTGTCGGTGGTCGCGATGAGTCTCGACTTCAAGATCGCGGCGAACCATGAATTGCACCGAAGTACGGGTGGTGCGATTTCTGGCCATCGCAACATCGTTCGCCCGTACTCGGTGAATTCCGCCGTTATCTGAACTGGCATTGCGATGAATACCGACGATCTGATCTCAGCTTGAATTTGCGGACTCCCGCGTTGCGATCCGCGTCGACTCGTCGATGCTCTACTCATGGCGTGGCCTTTAATGCTACGCTGATCCTCGATTGGTCTTCACTGGCTCCCGCATTGCGGCCCGCGTCGGTCCTTCGCTTCTCTGCTCTTGCATGAGCTTCCATTCCGGTTGCGTCATTCCATATCGCTACGTGGTCAATCTTTACTTTTGTTCGACACGGATGCGCGATACGGAACGTCGCAACTCTCCATTTCACTTCTCCGACGCCCGGCCGGCCTTACAGGGGACGGGGGGGAGGCGTTTGGTGATTCGAACTTTTCATCCGATGGTCCGTGTGGCAACGGAACCCGCATCACCAATGGCCGATTTGTCTATTTCTTTGACGGTCTGGCCATTGGCATGCGGCTTCCATTGCCACACTGCGGTTCCTTTGCTTCGTCGCTCCAAACACGGATTTGGTTGCCCGCCGGCGGAGTCGCCGCTATGATCGAACAGATCGCCGACCGATACTCGCTTCCGATCCAAGGCGCAGATAACCATTGCATGCACCGGAGTACGGCTTGCGCGGTTTTTGAAGTGGTCAATCAATACTCCGTACCCGGTGATGCACGACGTTATCGGACTGACGTCTCAGGTGTTTCACGCGTTCGCTCGCACTAGCGATTGCTGCAACGCCTGATTGGAAATTTGTCGTTCGGCATTCGCGTTAGCGAATTTGCGAGTCAAACGCATTGATCCTCCGTTTGCGATTTCCTCCCTCCAAGCCGCTCGCAATTCTTGAACGTGTTCGCTGTTTTCGTTTGCTGATCAAGCGACAACGCTTTTGATCCTTCGTTTACCGTCAACAAGCACTGTCGGATGACAATTGCCGTTTTACTGCCGACCCGGTCAACGCCCAATTGCTTGCCGCGTGAACCAAGTCCCGCTAAACTGTGGCGGCGTGGCAACCGCTGCCCGATGCTCGACCAATGCCCGTTCATAAATGCCGATAACAAACACATGCACCGGAGTGGCGGTGGTCACGTTTCCTTGGAATCACGTCAATCGCCGCCACCCGGTGATGTGAGACGTTATCCTGCTCAATAGATGCCTGACACTTCATCAATGCACGAGCGTTTGTCGGACCTCATCTGGGAAGCGCAGGGCGAGACCGATCACGACGTTGCAAACCGCCTATTTGTTGACGCTGAACAGCTCGCGAAACAGATTCTCGATTTGGAACCGAACGATTCTCGTGCCACGTACGCTATTGCGCTGACTTGGTACCATCGCTGGCCGCCAGCAGATCGCCAAAATTGCGTCGAGTGGTTACGTAAAACTGAACAGATTGATCCCGACTTTCCCTGGGTACCGCTTTATCTTGGATACCAGTTTTTTGACGCTGGAAACTACACAGAAGCATTTCAACAGTTCAATCGCGTGGATCGGGAATTCTTCGCATCAATTGATCACCACTGGCGAAATCTCAAAACCGACGAACTGATGTTGGTATGCCAAATTCGCGGTGAACTTGACGCCCCGGATATTGCTACCTTGACTAAACTTGCGTCAAATTACATCAATGCAGATGAGGAGGACCGGGCAGTACCAATGGAAATCGTTAATGCAACCATGGCTCCCGAACTTCGTAACCGCTTCAATGCTGATCCGGCATTGGTTGCCGAGCAGGTTGTTCGGCTAATTGTCGGAATCGGAGATCAAAACGTGTTTCCGGATCAACTTGCACAACTTCAATCCGCTGCCGCAACCGCAGGATAACAAAAAAATGCACCCGAGTCGCGAAGTCGGGCGTTTTGACTATGGAGAATCTCTCGTCGCGACCGGGTGATTTTAGACGTTATCCGACTATCAATGAATGCAGCTTCCCTTGTTCAAGATCTTCTGGATGTTTTCCCCGAACGCATGCTCGGTGACAGTGTCTCTTGGGACGAATCGGTAGTTCTAGACGCATACGGAGACGCAGAAGAACGCCTCGCGGCACGAAAATCAGATCCAACAGTTGGAATCACATGGACAGATTTGATTGGAAACCAAATCCTTCTGTCTCGTATAGACCGTGCCAATGGAGGGTTCTGCTTCATGGACGAAGGCGCCAAACAATTCTATATACCCGCCGCAATCGCAACGCTGGTTTCACAACCAGAGCCTGATTGGTCGCTTTCCTACACTATTGCCTATCAACTGGAGCACGGCGATCCGGGATTCAATATCTTGCAGTTACAAACTCTCTTGAAATGCACGCTTTATCTGAATCGCCTTGTTGACGACAACGGAGGGCCCGTTGATACTTGTTGCACTGCGATGCACCAACAACTCGATTCCGAACAAAACCCCTTTCCGTCACAACGTCGGATAACAATATGATGCACGCGAAGCCGCCGACGGCGCGTGTTTTGAAGCAATGATAACTCCGGCGGCTCGGTGATCATTGCCGTTATCGGACTGACTCCGCAGATGTTCCGCTTATTTGCTTGCACAAACGATTACTGCAACGCCCGATTGGAAAGTTGTCGTTCGGCATTTGCGTTAGCGAATTTGCGATTCAAACGTATTGATCCTCCGTTTGCGATTTCCTCCCTCCAAGCCGCTCGTAATTCTTGATGGTGCTCGCTGTTGTCGTTTGCTGATCCAACGACAACGTTTTCGATCCTTCGGTCACCGTCAACAGGCACCGTTGGAAGGCAATGCCCGTTTACTTGCCGACCCGGTCAACTCCCGATTGCTTTCCGCGTGAACCATCGCCCGCTAAACCGTGGCGGCGTGGTCGTCACTGCCCGGCACTCGATCAACGCCCGTCCATAAATGCCGATAACCAACACATGCACCGGAGTGGCGGTGGTCGCGTTTTCTCGAAATCACGTCAATCGCCGCCACCCGGTGATGTGAAACGTTATCCGACTGACCCAAAGCTACGCTTGAGCCCTTCACATCGCATTATTAGCTCCTTCGTCCTGCGGTGCATCATTGCCGTTGCCTCGCTTGTCTTCGCGCTTGACCTACTTGCATTCTCGTTGCTTGCTGGATTACTCGGCTACTTCTCGGGCATCGCTCGACCCGTGGCTGTAATTTCCAGCGTACTCTTCGCGATTGGGGGCATTACGTTCGCCGTCGCGTCATTCCTAATCGTCTTCATGCCTGGAGCACTGTGTCAGACCGACAGGAATCATACGACGGCAACTCGCTCGGATCGCATTGCGGGCATGGTCGTTGGCTCGATTGGTGGATCTCTGGTTGGTCTTATCGCGTTCATTTGTCTGCTTTCGTTTCACGGTTCAATCGACGTTGCGTTGTTCTCGTTTCACGCTATTCTTGTAGGGTCGGCGTTTCTTGCTTACTGCTACCCGAATCCAATGTCTGAGCTTTCGCTCGATTTGGTCGATGGCGTAAAGCAGCTGCTCGATGGCATATTCGGATAACCAAGACATGCACCGGAGTGGCGGTGGTTGCCGTTTTCGTCTGCTTGCAAGCGTTTCGCCGCCACCCGGTGATGTCAACCGTTATTTGTGTCGAAATCATATGAACTTAACTGAATTCAAGCAGATTCCTGAAGCAGGACGGTCCGCTGTTCTGAAACGACTCTCGTATCGCGAACGCGAGATTGTGAAGCTTCTCTCCGGACTTGGCGACGGATACGACTACACACTGGAAGAGGTTTCACATGTGTTCAAGGAAACAACAGAGCGCATTGAAGAATTCGCGTCTGAAGCGATGAGGAAAGCTGAACGTTGGCTCGCTACAGGTATTGTTGACGCGGAAGTGGGCGAAGCACCGACCATGGAAACCGACTCTGTCTCTATTTGCATCGCATTGCCGGAGTTTTGTGATGAACAATTGGTTGGCGAGAAACTCGCCGAGCTTTACGTCGCCCTGAACGGAATGCACATCGGCGCAGGTGGTTCCGGACTGACTGTTCGCGAAGATCAATCAGATGCCGGAGTGATGACCTTGGAAGGAGCGCCCACACGATGAGCGATGAACAAAAGGAAATCATCCAGATCGGATTGACAGAGAAGGAGTCAGCCGACCGCGCAGGACTCGTCGAGGAACTGCTGACAGACCTCAAGGAAGCCCTACCAGGAGTTTTCACTGACTTGTCTAGCTCAGGCCGAACTTGGTTAAAAGGGAAGTCCGCGCAAGAAGCTGCGAGAGCGCAGCAAATCTTGTCCGAGGTACTTGATAAAATTGGAAGGCTCAAGCTCGACGAGCGGGAGCAAGATCATCGGCATCGGCAAGAATCAGAGTTGCACTCAATCGACGTGAAGCAGAAACAAGCGGAACTATATCTCTCCTCGCTCGAGCGCGCAACTAAGTTATGTCGCGAGCTAACTGAAATGGGCGTTGACGTGGATATCCGTGCTGTATTGGCGGGTATGGATATTCACATAAACAACCTTCCAGAGATCGTGTCATCAACAGCTGCTGTGCCGCGGATTGATGCCGAAAAAAGCAAATAACCATGTGATGCAACGGAGGACGGGTGGTCCGCTTTCTCGTCTGCTTGCAAGTCGTTCGCCCGTCCCCGCTGATCACTACCGTTCGCCGACAAACAGAGGATTCACCGTGTTCCGTACCACTTTGTTACTGTCACTTGTCTTCGCATACGGTTGCGGACAATCTGCCAGTACGCCCACGGATGTTTCTTCGACGATCATCGCGGATGCCGAGCCATCGCAATCGGTCAGCGCTATCAACTTTGACGAAGCAGGCGGGGTTGTTTCCCTGGATACCCGGATTCCACCCCGCCAAAGACAAAGTTTTGGTATCGGCCAGGGATCGGTCACGCTCGAGACGATCGAAGTTAAGGACAGTCATTTGACATTCTTATACACTCCGGAGATCGAAGGCGGATACACGACCTACGAGTGCACCGTTCCAGTCTCTGCCTCACCAATTACGATCAAGGTGAATAGGGACGGAACACCGGGCGCGACGTCCTTTGACCTTACAGAGTGTCGCGTCGTGAAATCTGGAAATTTACACTGGGAGTGAAACTCGGCGAACAATCGCATGCAACGGAGCCAGCGGTCGGGTCGGTTTTGAAATCAAAGCGTCTCGCGCCGGCCCGCTGATGCGTGTCGTTCCCCGACAGAGAGTGGCAGTCAAAACTGATGACTAATCCTGACACTGAGGAATCGACATCCTACACACCTCTTGGCGAGCGGATCAACCAAGACGTGATTCACGACAATTTCGTGCCCAAATATAGCGCTCTCGCAACTGCACCCAGAACAAAACTTGTACTCATTGGCGTTTGGCTGATCTTTTTGCCAATGTCTTTTGGCGTCTTCGCGTTGCCGATTTGTTTCTTGACAGGACACGATAACTCGTTCGCAAGCATCCTGCAGGGACTGTTGGTTACAGCGTTCGGTATGCTCTCGCTTGTGATCCTGTACTCGCAAACTCGGCGCTATTTGAAGAACGACGATGGAGATTGACGGTACACTTAAGCAGTGCCCCCGATCGCCGTGCAGACGAGAGCGGGGAACCATCCGATGCAACCGAGTCGCGGTAGCCGGGCGTTTTCAAATGGAAGGTCAACCGCCGCGACCGGCTGATCGGTAACGTTATCGGACTGACCCCTCAGATGTTCCGCGTGTTTGCTTGCACAAACGATTGCTGCAACGCTTGGTTTTAGGCGCGTCTTTCGGCTGTTGCGTTAGCGACTCGCCGATCCAAACGCCTTAATCCTCTGTTGGCGATTTGCTCCGTCCAAGCCGCTCGCAATTCTTGATTGTGTTCGCTGTTGTCGTTTGCTGGTCCAACAACAACGTTTTCGATCCTTCGTTCACCGCCATCAAGCACCGCCGGAAGGCAATGCCCGTTTACTTGCCGACCCGGTCAACGCTGAATTGCTTGCCGCGTGAACCAGCGCCCGCTAAACTGTGGCGGCGTGGTCGTGACTGCCCGGCACTCGATCAACGCCCGTCCATAAATGCCGATAACCATGCCATGCACCGGAGTGGCGGTGGTCACGTTTTTTTGAAGTCACGTCAACCGCCGCCACCCGGTGATGGCCACCGTTCGCCGACGGTCGTTGAATCTGCGCGGTATAACACTCACACGAATGCGTTCATCAAATCCGTATGCGCCGTCAACTCCGCATCAAACTAAGCCCGTTCGTATCCGCCGCAAGCGATGGCTGGTCGGCTTTTTGTCGGTACTGGCATGGTCGGTTGGCCCGCTTGTATTTCTCATCACTGATCGGCTTCTCTACTCCGACCCCGACATCATGGAGCGACTGTCGCGCGTGAACATTGGACCAATCATCGGGTTGGCCATTGCTGTCCCGGCAGTATTCGCAATTTGGTTCACTGCGAATGTCCTTCAATCGAATTGGCAGACCACCGGGTGGGGATTCAAACTGTTCGTGCTTTCTCCCGCACTTGTCGTCGCGTATGCTGTAGTGTCGTCGGTTTTCGGTACTTGACAACTGTTCTGCTTGATCCGAACGTTCGTGCCGATACCGGCGGCGAACCATGTCGTGAACCGGAGCGACCGGCAGCGAGTTTACAAATGGAAAGTTTTGGGCGGTCGCCCGGTTACGACTGCCGTTCGCACACCTTTCATGGCACCCGTTTGGTTTTGAACGCTATCACGGCCAGCGACAAACAAACTGCCGCAGCGTTTTCCGTTCGGGGTTCGCACCTGATGTTCGACAACCTGCGTCCGAATCAAACGTATTGCGATTGCTGCACAACACCGATTGCACTGCAATATGCAGAATCACTTGGTCGGTTTCGCCGCCGCGTTTGGCGCGCTGGTCAAATTGCGAACTGCGTTTGCCGCAATCCGTTGGGATGCTATACTCCGTGCCTCGTAAGAGCTTGGTGCAAGATCGCGTCAAAACCCGTGCGAACCATGCGATGATACGGAGCCGGGCTTGCGTGATTTGCGAAATGGAAAACTGTTCCTCCCGGCCCGCATATCGCTACCGTTCTGCCATCTGATCATGAAGACTCCGACTCGCGATGATTGCCGAACGGAAAACTGTCTCAACGCGGATGAGCAGTTCTCGCGAATCCTTCACCGATGGAGAGACTGCCCGTACGGGTCGTTCGATGACACCACAAGCAACCACGAGGCCTTACGCAGGGCGACTGAATTTCTGATCGGACGCGTTTTGAAACGTAGTTCGAATCCTTCACATCATGAGTATTGGTGCGACGGCACTGATTTCGTCCAAACGAATCGTGACGACCACCGATACTACTTTGGTGGCGCGTGCATTTTTTCCGATCGGCATGCAAACGCCATGTGGCTTGGCCCCTTCGAACTGTCATTAGCATACTCACCAACCGACTTTGGAATGCCCACTTCTGTGACGCTTCGCTTGGGCCACGTCTGTCGCGAACACACGATTTCTCGTCGGTTTCCTACTGGGCGAACCTACCGTCTTTACGCCATCGCCCACTCGCTCTTCGGTGATCGGCCATCTGACGACGCTGGGTGGGCAGCGAATGTCACACTTTGTCCGTACAATGAGGCAGAACAATGACATGCACGGGAGGACGGCTTGCGGCGTTTCTCGCAATGGATGATTCACTCTCCGTCCCCCGTGATGTCCGACGTTATCCCGACGAAAGCGCGGAGTGCCGACCGGATGCTTGCGATTGGGCTTTGCATCGCCCGAATGCCGGGTGTGCCGACTGGCTTTGATGCAACGGTTGTCTCGAATTGACGTACGAACACGACGTCCCTAATGCCCGAAGCAGTCGAGCTAAAGGCCTTCCTTCGAGAGCACTTCGATACGCGTGGATACGCTATACTGCGTTGGTTTCCGGCGCAAAAAAGCAAATAACCATCGGTTGCAACGGAGCGGCGATGGTCGCCTTATTTACTATGGTTCAGTCTTTCGCCGCCGCCCGCTGAACCGTGCCGTTCGCCGAATGAGTCCGAGCTAATGACCGTTAATCCGTACGAGACACCAAGGGCAACGGAAAAGATGAATAGCCGGAGCATCGCTGCTCACGGATGGATCGTACCCGGCGCAACTGCTGGATGGGCCCTCGGTTCATTGGCTCAGACCGGTTTTGAATCAACCGTTATGAAGGTTGCGTCTCAACCGAGCTTCCCTCTCCTCTTTGGACTTGTTTGCTTGCTGCTAACCGCTTGCTGGCGATTGCCCCGAAGATTGTTCGCGGGGCCGATTGCGCCATCCCGCGCCGCGAGCTTTGCAGGAGGGTTTGCA
Source organism: Rubripirellula tenax (assembly GCF_007860125.1). Taxonomy (NCBI): domain Bacteria; kingdom Pseudomonadati; phylum Planctomycetota; class Planctomycetia; order Pirellulales; family Pirellulaceae; genus Rubripirellula; species Rubripirellula tenax. The sequence continues at coordinate 699,136 of NZ_SJPW01000006.1, read as the reverse complement.
ACGGTTGCGATCGCATACTTTTCGCTGATGCAACTTCACGAATTGGGGTTCTATGCTAACGGACCATCAACATTGATCACCTCATCGATCTATTACTCTCTGCTATCATTGTGTGTTGTCGGAGGAGTTGAATTGGAGGCGTGGATTTCTCGTCGGTCTATATCGTGGTAACATTGCAATCGGTCGGCGAACCATCGCGTGCACCCGAGTACGCGAACCGGGCGGTTTGAAGTGGAGAATCTTTCGCGCGTACCGGGTGACGCGTGACGTTCCCCGACTGAAGCATCGTCTTGAGAGATGGACGCGTCGCCATACTCACCACCGCATTACTCCGCTGAAACATCAATGCGATCCGCGACGCGTGCGCTCGATACCTTGACCTTTGCAATCAACTTTGCGTTTTCGACGATCTTTTTCGTCGCTTGCGTTGTCTCGATTGCTGCGGCAGACAATCCCTTCGCTTTCATTGGCGGTTTTCTCTTCGTGCTACCCGTTGGCTGCTACGCGATCGCCGAATGGGTATGCTGGTATCGGCAACGTCATTGGCTTTTTCGCCCGCTTGGCATCCTCAACCTACTGCTCGCCGCGTTCTTTGTATTCGGGCTTGTTACAAACGTCGGGGAGGCATTGCTTGCCGACGAGCCAATCGATCCCTGGTTCATCGTGATCTTTGGGATTGGCTTCGCAATTGTCGCCGGATACCTTGGTTGGTGCGGGTGGCGACGCTTTCGTGCCGCTTCCAGCGTACCCGATGCGATCCAAAACGGCGGGGAACCATGACATGCACGGGAGCACGGCTTGCGGCGTTGTTTGTAATGGATCGTCAACTCTCCGTGCCCCGTGATGTCTACCGTTCCCCGAATTAATAGTGATGAGCGATACGAACGTTGACACTTCATGGCCCGCAGGGGAAGCCACACTTCTCTGTCCATGCGGATTTGAGACGTCACCCTTCTGTTTCGACGAGATTCTCTATCGCTGCGAATCCTGCTGCACGGTTGACCGCCCGCTGCCAGTGCCGTTTCTGTTCAAGACGCCCAACTGCACTTCCTGCGGTCGGACATTCGCAATTAACGAACGAATTTCGGCATCGAACATGCGGCCTTGCTATTTGAATTCGACAGAATTGGAGAATGAACACGTTGATCTAACCGTTTGCCCACAATGCACCGCGAAGTCGATGGGACTGAACAGCCTTGGCGTACAATACATGAAGGGTGAAACAAACTGCGTTGTTCCAGATGCCGGACAGACGATTCACACACTGCTCTATCGGTCTGGCAAAGACTACTTCCTGTCTTCGCCGAGGCTTTCGTCGTGTTTTATTACTTCATATTCGATCCAGGACACATCTGCAAAAAAGCTTGGCAATGGCTACCACGAATTCGTTGTGTTGGATGTTGATGAGTTGAAACCGTGGTTGCATTTGCAGTATATTCGTCGTATCCCAGCGGATGAGTTACTTTAGACGTATATGACGGGGAACCATGCCGTGCACGCGAAGCCGGACTTGCGGCATTTTTCACGATGGAAAGTCGTCACTTCCGGCTCGGTGACGGCAACCGTTA
>NZ_SJPW01000006.1:675121-697468 GCF_007860125.1 Rubripirellula tenax | reverse complement strand
CGTATCCCAGCGGATGAGTTACTTTAGACGTATATGACGGGGAACCATGCCGTGCACGCGAAGCCGGACTTGCGGCATTTTTCACGATGGAAAGTCGTCACTTCCGGCTCGGTGACGGCAACCGTTATCGCTGCTGGTGCTCGGTGTTAGTTCCGATCTGATGTTCGGGATCGCCCCGACGGCTATTCGGCATTCTTCGTTCCATCTCGCACGATGACACATAGTGTCACTCACCCATTCCTTCATGCTAAACCTGGTACACTCGGCTGCACTGGTCGATTCCAGCGGTTGCTCGCATGACGAGCCACCCACGGGGCGGAACGCCGCTTGTATGTTGTTGATACCTTCCCTCCAGCGCTCGACCTCCGAATCTCAAACTGATCACCACTACAAAACTTCAGTGACCAACGTTAATCCAAGGACTTCCCCTACTACTGGCATTATGATTGATGCTCGTCGCCGTTCCGGCGTTGTTTTCTGCTCACGCAGACCGTGCTGGCGACGTTCCGTCGATGTCTTCCGCTATCGCGGTCAATGCTCAACCAATGCCCGCAACAATCGGCGATAACCATGGGTTGTTACGGAGCCGGGCTTGCGGGCGGATTTGTCTGCTTGCAAGTCAATCGTCCCGGCCCGCAAAACCCTACCGTTCGGCATGAGAGAAAACCATGACTAAGCTGCTTCAAGCCGCTGTTCTGACATATGCTGTCGCGGCACTCCTTCCCTTCGGAATCGCATCGGCTCAGGAACTTGAGCCGATCGGTGCTCTTCCCAGGCTGGGTGTCGAATGGGAACTCAACGTCGAAGATCAGCAGTCAAACGTTGAAGCGAAATCGCCATTCCGGTGGGCTGTGTTTCGAAACAAAGGAACTGGCGATTTTCTTTCGTTCGCTACACACCCAGGATGGAAGAACATAAACAACATAAACCTGGAATATCTCTCTGACACATCAAAGGAAATCTTTCCAAACGGCCGCGCCGTCTGGACGCAATCGACCCTCAATGGTACCAGCCATGCCATTGCGTTCGAGGTTGTTGACATCAGGCATAAGAACGCGTTATTCAACGGAGAGAAAGTACTAGAATACTGCTTCATCTCTGAATCTCCCGACCGCGACAACCTCATGGCTCAAGGCCGTGCGTGGATCGGTCCGAAGGGCGTCGTATTCGCGCAGCACACCTCTGCCAAGCCGATTACTTCTGAATTGGTTGATCAGGCCATTAGGTCAATCATTCAAGGCCAAAGGAAACTCGCCGCATCAACCACTCGATAGCGCAATTGCCGAACCATCGCATGCACGGGAGCGGCGGTGGCCAGCGGTTTTTGAATCAACGTCAACTCCCGCCGCCCCGTGATGCGGGTCGTTATCCGACTGAAGTGGCTTGATGCAGACTCCCGCTGGCGAATCTCGGCACGACACACCAATGGATCTACGCAAATCGGACTTTCTCGGAATTGCGGTCGCGATATTTGCCGCATTTCTCACATCCATAATGCTTGCTGGTTGCGCCGGCGTATTCTTCTCGCTATTCGCCTCATCGTTCGCAAAGAGCGACGGACAGACTTCCATCTGGCTTGACCTTATAGCATTCCCTCTGTTCGTTTACCCGCCTTACGTCCTTTGCGGTTTGATAGCTGAACGCTTTGCCATTGTACGCTGGCGCATGGTCGCTTTGATATCTGGTATTCTCTACACTGCCTTCGTATTCGTTGGGATACCGACCGAACGCTGGCAAGACAACACACTCATTGTTCACATACTTCCTGTTTTGCCCCTGACACTACTCGGTGGATATATCGGATACGTGTGTCGCAGAAGCGGATCTCCAGGAACACCACCCACTTCCCACCCGTGAGCGGGGCAAATTGCGTTAAGATGGGAAGCTTGCGGCAGCGGGCGAATGTTCCTCCACTGCCACCCCGAAGCGCAGCGTTGTAAGTCTGATAACCATCACATGCACCGGAGTGGCGGTGGTGCCGTTTTTCCAAAATCACGTCGTCCTCCGCCACCCGGTGATGTGTAACGTTATCCGACTGAAGTGATCTTAGCCTGAACGCCATTGGACACTCGCCACAACAACACGATCGACGCAATCACACTCCGCACACCGCTTGGTTGCATGGGTGAGGCGTCATCGTTCACCGCACGCATGGAACGCTCGGGGGCACTGACCTACTTTGGCCACGCTAACGTTGACCGGAAAGGCGAACACCTTGGGTCTGTTGGTGAATTGCACTTCGATATGCTTGCAACCGTTATCGAGACATCAGGGTTTCTGGAGATTGCCGACACCGATGACGGCCTGAGTACGGCCGGGGAGACGGAAATTGATCTTGAGACTACTAACGGACCTCGAACGATCTCTCGCGATGCCTTTGCGGTCTGTCCGATCTTCTGGGCCATCGAGACGCTATGCTTGTCGCTGCTTCGGAACGCATCGTGGGGCGCAAATGCGTATCTCACTGCGATAACGGACCCAAAAGACTTGCCCGAACCAATCCACGTCATCGAGGCGGACTTGAACCATGATCGGCGGGTACTGCCCGAATCGCCTGCAAAGCGTCACTTGCGCAAACATCGCATTCAACCACCCGAGATTCGCGGGGCGGACCGGTGGATTGCTTATCGTTTTGACGATGATACCTGCATCGAGTACGATCGTTCCACACGAACCTACACCATTTGCACCCGTGGATATCGCTCTGATCCGAGGGACATGCAAGGCGTGACTCGCTTCTTCGCGGACCAAGACGGCGGATAACCAAGCCATGCACCGGAGCCGGGCTTGCGAGTTTTTACAAATGGAACATCAACCGTCCCGGCCCGGTGATGGCAGACGTTATCCCAACTAATGCGCGGAGGTGCCGGCCGATCTCGCTTCGTTGCGGTTCGATCAACAACGTTCGACTGCCGGGGATGCCGGCCGACCTTGGTTCAAACGGTTGTCTCGAAATCACGTCCGAACGTGACGTACCGCATCGCCGGAAAATCTTCCGGCCACGCTGATCTATTTTTCCGGCGATGCGGAACGTCACGTTCTCCAGGTTGCTTCCAGCGTTTCGCCATGCCCGAAGCTTGCGGTTCGTCCGGCATTGGAATGGTTTACTCCGCTGCAAGCTGCCGAAACGCGGACACTCTCGCCAATGGCTCCATTTGTCTTTTCCCACCGGGCCTCGCCATTGGCGAGAGAGTCCGCGTTTCGGCTCCCTTCGTTCGCCGTGCCCGACCCGCTGACGGTCGGCAACGCTCGAAACTTGCCGCACGATTCAATGCCCGCTATGCTGTCGAACGGTGGTCACCGCTGCCCATCGCTGATTCAATGCTCGATTCAATGCAATGGGATAACCACGGCATGCACCGGAGTGGCGGTGGTGCGGTTTTCTCGAAATCACGATTTTCGCCGCCACCCGGTGATGCCAACCGTTCTGCCACTGAAGATTTGCACTTCCGATGATTGACGTCTCAATCGCGTCAGCTGATTCCGAAACGACCATCGAAGTCGCGTTGGGTAGCGCATCGGAGGAACGGGCGCTCGCGGTTGTCCAGTTCGCAGTGATGTGCGTGGGACTTATCCTCGTTCTTCCCGACATCCATTTAGCGAGATTCCCTCACGATTGGTTTGGATCGGCTGAGCTTGCTGCCCGCTTCGCCTTTGCCGGACTATGGATTGCGATTGGCATATTTGCATCTTCGCGTGTGATCTTTCCCCCGGTCCCGATTTCCTTGCATTTCACACCGCACCAGATCGGATACGATTCTGGTCGCCCTGGATTACTTTATCTTTGCAACACGTACGGCGAGCGTCTTCACCCAGTCTGGTCGCGCGCACTCCAGAAAAGAATTCGTTGGGACCTGCATCGTCGGGATTTAGACGTTTCGAACGTTCTCTTGACGGCAAGTCATGGAATGCTCCATCTGCAATCGCGCTCAGGGCTACTTGGATTCGGGCTGTGCATACCCGATCAAGTGCATGACAGCCTTTGCGAGGCGATTCAAGCCTGGGCGAAGGCAGAACCATCCAATGCACCCGAGCACGCGAGCCGGGCGTTTTCAAATGGACAATCTACCGCGCGTGCCGGGTGATTGGTAACGTTATTTGCACTGAGAATGGACGACCGAACATTCGCATTGATCTTCCTCTCCGTTTCGGGACTTGCCTTTGCGTACGCAACACTAGGCCGACTGTTTGGCTTCCACAAACCGATTCCTTGGTCTGGTGGGGGCAACTCAACACTTACGGGCGATCTTGCAGTTGCGGGGTTCTTCGGTTGCCTTGGGCTTTCTGTCGCGGTCTCTCCAGTGTTTGTGATTCCCGCACTCGTTTGCTGGCTCGTTGGATCGCGCTCGCAGACAAATGCCAATCGACGGTTCGCCAATGAAGAACAGCAGTTGCGCGATTCCAATGCGAAGAATCATCCTGGTGTATTTGACACGGAACCGCCAACCAATCTCGATCCGAGCGACACCGATTTGGTTGATCTGTACGACTGTGGTTCTTGTGTCTATTTGGGCCGTCTAAATGCGTCGATCGTTTCCGACCTAATCTCGGCGACCTCTGACATGCCCGATCAAGGACCAAACGACATTTTCGTGATCGAAGAGACGCTCGAACCACCCCTAATGCCCGAAGCAGTCGAGCTAAAGGCCTTCCTTCGAGAGCACTTCGATACGCGTGGATACGCTATACTGCGTTGGTTTCCGGCGCAAAAAAGCAAATAACCATCGGTTGCAACGGAGCGGCGGTGGTCGCCTTATTTACTATGGTTCAGTCTTTCGCCGCCGCCCGCTGAACCGTGCCGTTCGCCGACACCCAAGCGACCAAACCGATCAGCGAATTGAATCCATACGAACCACCAGCCGAAAAAGAAAATTCCAGCCGCACCTTGAGCGTGGAAGACTTTCGTAGTGCAATACTGCAAGGCCTTGCTGTTCTCGTGATACTATTTTCGATTGACTTCTTTCTCGATGAGACACCTGACCTGTATTACAACTTCGGCGCGCCCATTGCCGTTTTCGGCTGCACTCTAATCTATCGGTCGTTCACGAGCGGGCGCAGGGACAGTGCCAACAGTGGACAGAGTGATGAACACCTGGAAACTGATGATGCACCATAGCGGCGAACCATGCCGTGCACCGGAGCGGCGTCATCGCGTTTCCCGGTGGCTCACTTTACTCTCGCCGCCCGGTGACGGCGGACGTTATCGGACTGACTCCGCAGATGTTCCGCGTGTTTGCTTGCACAAACGATTGCTGCAACGCTTGGTTTTAGGTGCGTCTTTTGGCTCTTGCGTTAGTTGCTCGCCGATTCAAACGCCTTAATCCTTCGTTGGCGATTTGCAGAGCCCACGCCGCTCGCATTCCTTGATAGTGTTCACTGTTGTCGTTTGCTGAACCAGCGTGAACGTTTTCGATCCTTCGTTTACCGTCTGCTGGGCCCGTTGGATGCAATGCCCGTTTACTTGCCGACCCGATCAACGCCCAATTGCTTGCCGCCCGAACCAATGCCCGTTAAGCTGTGGCGACGTGGTTGCCACTGCCCAACTCTCGGTCAACGCCCGTCCATAAATGCCGATAACCAACACATGCACCGGAGTGGCGGTGGTCACGTTTCTTTGGAATCACGTCAATCGCCGCCACCCGGTGATGTGAGACGTTATCGGACTGACGTCTCAGGTGTTTCACGCGTTCGCTCGCACTAGCGATTGCTGCAACGCCTGATTGGAAATTTGTCGTTCGGCATTCGCGTTAGCGAATTTGCGAGTCAAACGCATTGATCCTCCGTTTGCGATTTCCTCCCTCCAAGCCGCTCGCAATTCTTGAACGTGTTCGCTGTTTTCGTTTGCTGATCAAGCGACAACGCTTTTGATCCTTCGTTTACCGTCAACAAGCACTGTCGGATGACAATTGCCGTTTTACTGCCGACCCGATCAACGCCCAATTGCTTGCCGCCCGAACCAATGCCCGTTAAGCTGTGGCGACGTGGTTGCCACTGCCCAACACTCGGTCAACGCCCGTCCATAAATGCCGATAACCAACACATGCACCGGAGTGGCGGTGGTTACGTTTTCTCGAAATCACGTCAATCGCCGCCACCCGGTGATGTGAAACGTTATCTGAACGTGTCGCTCCAGGCGTTTTCTCCCGAACGCGAACGTTGTCATAACGGTCGTCAACCGTCGTCGCCGCTCAGATCGTTTTATACGCTTCCACTGGCCGAACATTGGCTTGCTTCCAATGGCGTCGTCGTTCTATATTCGAGATCGCGCCCGTTCGCAGTAAGGTGACTTCGGCTCTATCTCGGTTGGCCGCGGATTTGCCCAGTGTGGGGTTCGGCCTGATGCGGGGAAAGTCCGCCTCGACGACATTAGCTATTCGGGAAGAGCCGTTTTGAACTTCTGGTCCGGCGTCGGGGTCTCCGATTTGCACTCTCAACGCTGCATCTCTAGAATGTCGGTTGATCCGAAGCTCTTCGGCCTCCCGGTTCCCAGCAATCAGAGAACCAAGCCATGCACCGGAGTGGCGGTCGTTTGTTTTCTCGAAGTCACGTCGTCCCCCGCCACCCGGTGATGGCAAACGTTACCCGACTGAATCATGATTGCACAAACGCACCAAAGAATCGCAATCATGTTCACTGCGTCATGACTCGTATGCTAGAGGCACTTCGCGGTGTAGCACTTTTTGTGAGTGGCTGGGTCGTACTTGCGATCCTTGGAATTGCGTTTGCGTCGGCGCCGTTGCTGGCGCTGACTGGCGTGTCGGTCGTCGGTTTTGCGTGCGCCATAAAAGGGTTCGGTAGCCTGGAGATGCCTTTTGCCATGGTCGTATCTGCTGTTCTTGGCGCTGTCCTGCTCCCGAAGACTGAATGGGCATGGATTGCGCCATGGTTACCAGGCGGGTTCATGGTTTCCGTAGTGCTAACGGACCTATTCGACAAAGAACAATAGTCGCTTGTTCGGCCCAGAGAACGCTCCATGTGGACGCAATCGGTTCGCTATACTCGAACGCGAACCCAGTTTTCCCGCTCGCGCAAAACGCGGGTAACCATCGGATGAACCGGAGGACTCGAAAACGCGGTTGGCAGTGGTTGCTAGTCCGCTCGTCCCCGGTTATCCGTAACGTTATCGGACTGACTCCGCAGATGTTCCGCGTGTTTGCTTGCACAAACGATTGCTGCAACGCTTGGTTTTAGGTGCGTCTTTTGGCTCTTGCGTTAGTTGCTCGCCGATTCAAACGCCTTAATCCTTCGTTGGCGATTTTCAGAGCCCACGCCGCTCGCATTCCTTGATAGTGTTCACTGTTGTCGTTTGCTGAACCAGCGTGAACGTTTTCGATCCTTCGTTTACCGTCTGCTGGGCCCGTTGGATGCAATGCCCGTTTACTTGCCGACCCGATCAACGCCCAATTGCTTGCCGCCCGAACCAATGCCCGTTAAGCTGTGGCGACGTGGTTGCCACTGCCCAACACTCGGTCAACGCCCGTCCATAAATGCCGACAACCATGCCATGCACCGGAGTGGCGGTGGTCACGTTTTCTCGAAATCACGTCAATCGCCGCCACCCGGTGATGGCCACCGTCCCCCGACCGAAGTCTCCTTGTATTGCGCGAACAACCGAACTCGACGATGGCTGATCGAAACGACGGCAAGTGGACTCCCATCACACTCGACGAATTGTGCGTTCTTATCGACGAAGCCGTTTCTCGGCTCGATGACGACCAGATCCGCTTCTGGGATTCGATACGCATCGATCCTGTGAAATGGATGCAACACCCGTGGGGCGAACTTGGTGGTGGCTTCTGGGTTGTCGCGTTGATTGGCTCGACCGCTATTTGGTACAATGACATCGAAGACGGGTTCAACACGTCAAGATTTTGTCACGCGGGTAAACTCGATGAATACTGGTGCGACGACCTTGAGCTCAATCATGTCGTACACCAAATTCGCCGTTCGATCATAGAGGCGGCACCACTACCTGCAAAGCGTGGACCGCCTCGACCGATGGTCGATGAATGATCTCACCGGAGCGGGGAACCAAACGATGCAACCGAGCGGCGAAGTCGGGCGTTTTCAAATGGTTGATCTTCCGTCGCCGCCGGCTGATCGTAGACGTTATCGGACTGACCCGTCAGGTGTTTGACGTGTTCGATTACTGCGACGGTCGATTGCAATTTTGATGTTAGGCATTTGCGTTAGCGGGCTTGCGATACAACCGTCTTGGTCCTTCGTTGATGATTTCCACGACGTACTCCGCTCGTAAGCCGAACCTGTGTTTGCTGTTAGCGTTTGTTGATGGCACCGCAACGTTTTAGATCGTTCGTTTACGGACAACACCCGATTGCTTGCTGCACGAATCAACGCCCGCTAAACTGTGGCGACGCGGATTCCGTTACCCAACGCCTGATCAATGCCCGTTCATAAAAGCCGATCTCCAGGAACACCACCCACTTCCCACCCGTGAGCGGGGCAAATTGCGTTAAGATGGGAAGCTTGCGGCAGCGGGCGAATGTTCCTCCACTGCCACCCCGAAGCGCAGCGTTGTAAGTCTGATAACCATGACATGCACCGGAGTGGCGGTGGTTACGTTTTTCTTAAATCACGACTTTCGCCGCCACCCGGTGATGTCGAGCGTTCGCTGACTGACAAGACGGAAACGCAACGCAGGTTAACACGACATTGTTTGCTCTCATCTTGCTGCTGTTTCTCGCTGCTTGCGGCTTAATCGCTTGGGCTACGCACGCAGCAATCGCGAGCCGTATTCCGACTTGGTCGCGTTTGCTGTTCCTAGCTGCCCTGACTGCCAGCGTCGTCGCCGCGTACTTAACGACATTCCACTACACCTATCTCGCGAATGCCAATACTCGTTTTCACGGCTGGCCCGTTCCCACCGTGATCTTCCAACGCGATGGGCCCGGCGAACCTTGGCTCGACTTTGTGGGGCCGACCGTGATATTGGCGTATCCAATGAATCTCGTGCTGTTTTCCTTCGTTCCCGCGATGTTTGTCCTGGCCGTGTTTGTGTTTCGCAAACGCTCGCATTTGCACTCACCGGAAGCGACGACGGCTGTTGACCTTTCATCGACAACCACGCAAGATGTTGACGATTCGGGCAACCCGTACCAACCGCCGAACGGGACGTGATAAATTGCAGCGAACCATGCGATGCAACGGAGCCGGGCTTGCAAGGTTTTACAAATGGACAACTAACACTCCCGGCCCGCTGATCGCCGCCGTTATCCGGACTGGTGCGCTGTCGTCCCGCTTCAACGACGAATGCTCGGTATCCAGGCGCTGACGACGAATGGCCGGTCCGTAGACCGTCTTGGCCGTGTCGTGTTTCGCAACGTCGAACGCGCTGCAACGCTTGCCAAGATGCTGGGCGGCCTGGGTCACACATGCTCGGCTCCGCTTCGTTGTTTGCGTCTTTGCTTCGGGCACCTGGCTCCACGTCAAACACGGTTCTGCGTCGCGATCGACTCTATTCACACCTATCGCGGATTTACGACTTTCCACGTTGTTTGCTAATTCCCTGCTTGCACCACTGCTACGAACTCGCCACGATGGTGTCACCCAAGTGGACGGAGTCCATGCTGGCGGCGTCCCGCCGTTGTTTTCTGCTCGCGCAGATCATCGTGGCGACGTCCCGTCGTTGTTTTCCGCTCGCGCGTCCCATGCCCGCTGGCGGTCCGCCTCGTAAATATAATCTCGGATAACCAAGACATGCACCGGAGTGGCGGTGGTTGCCGTTTTTGTCTGCTTGCAAGCGTTTCGCCGCCACCCGGTGATGTCAACCGTTACCCGAGTGAAGTTTGATGTCCGCTGACAGAGCCGCACTGGATCTCCAACACATGACGGAGCGTCTGCTCGCGTGTCGCGACAAACCGAAGCGCCAATATTTTGTCGAGCAGATCGGCCGTATTTGGAATCCCGGACGTCAGCACTCGTCATTTCGTCCGTTCCGCGAACCAACCCGACTGCACCATCCGCCAACTGATGCTTCTATCCAAGCTGTTACGTCGTTTGCATCTGATCCGTCGCACTTTGTTCGCCACGCCGTTGCGAAGAGTCTGTCCTCACATCCAGAAGCTGCCGTTGTTTCTATCACTGCGTTCATGAGCCTTCTGGGCGATGCCGACGCTTCTGTTCGCATCGCTGCGGCTGATGGGCTTTGCTATGCCGATGTGCCGTCAAATAATGCTGAGAAACTGGTTCCATTCCTGCAAGATTCAATTTGGTTGGTGCGATGGGGTGTCGCGGCAGCACTCAGCAGCACTACCTACCGGCGCAATGCTTGGGATGCGATGAAAACATCAATTCCTGCCAACGCAGAGCACATCGATTCGTGGTCGTGGCGTGCACGGAACTTCGTTGGGGAACTCCAAACTGATGTAGATACACTTGCTAAACTGCGTGAGTGCGTCGAATCGCTTGGTCGAAGATCGCCCTTTGGTTACGCTACAAAGGCACTGCTTGCAATGGCCGAAACGCGCGGGTAACCATCCGATGCACCCGAGTCGCCGAGCCGGGCGTTTTGACAATGGAAGATCTCTCGCGGCGACCGGGTGATCGGTACCGTTATTCGGGCTGCAACACTTTGGTCGTCGACGCCAAACCTCGCTCATGGCCGGATGCGTGATAGGCTCACACGACTACCGGCAACGCTGGATGTCTTTGTTTCAACTGTCTATTCGATGGTCGGGCCGATCGGGACGTACCGTATCGCCGGTGACTTTCTTGGTCGCGCTGGTTCATTGTCACCGGCGATACGGAACGTCCCGATCTCCACGCTAAGATCGGCGGTTGGCAACGCCCATCTACGGTCACTCGCTCGGCATTGGCACCGTCTGCCTCGCTTCAACGGGCGGAAACGGGGTTCACGTCACCAATGGTTCGATTTGGCTATCCCCTTCGGGACTCACCATTGGTGACGACAACCCCGTTTCCGCCTCCCGCTGTTCACCGCGCCAGGCCCGTAGCGGAAGTCAATGCCCGAAAGGTTGCCAGCGATTTCACCGCCCAATACAATGGCCAACTGGTTTCCACCGCTTAGCGGAACCCGGAGCCGAATAACCAATCCATGCACCGGAGTGGCGGTGGTCGGGTTTTCTCGAAGTCACGTCGTCCCCCGCCACCCGGTGATGGCAAACGTTATCCGACTGAAATCATGAACTCACTACGATCGTTTCGCATCATTGCCGTCTTCGCGCTTTGCCTCGTTTTAGTCGTAGCATCCATCGCGATCCATAACGACGTGAACCACAATTTGATCCCTGACACTGAAGCGAAGCCTGCAACGCGACCTTCTACTGTCCAACCGTCTGCGATGCTGACTGTCTCGCTTCGTGATCTAGGTGTCGTATCAATGGGGACTGTCGTGCCCAACGTCGCGACCGTCAAGAACACTGGCAATTGCGGGCTTCGATTGCGCGCGTGTTCCGGTGGATGCCGTGCCCCCGAATTCGCGGCGTTTCGCAATGCGCTTCCAGCCGGGGCCACTGAATCTCTCGCCCTTCGCATCCGTCACGATGTTCCGGGCACGCATGAGTCACGCGCTGAACTCTATACGGACGATCCGGCAAATCCATATCTTGGCTTTGCATTCACGTACACCATACTGCCCCAAAACGGCGGATAACCAAGCCATGCACCGGAGTGGCGGTGGTCGGGTTTTCTCGAAGTCACGTCGTCCCCCGCCACCCGGTGATGGCAAGCGTTATCCGACTGAAGTATGGCCTCGTTTGACCAATATCTCGACGAGCTGACCGGCAAAGCTCACTCAGCGTTGTATCTGCGATCTCGACGCTACCGCCTGTCGTATCCATACTCCGCATCGGTCCTCCAGGCCCCGGCTTGGTGCCGTGACTGCTCTGCGGTCGTTGCCTCCGAACACATGCCGACTAAAGACGAAATCGAATACGAACGAAACCAACTGATCGCCATCACTCGTGGGATCAAGAATGATATGGCGTTCTTTTTCTGCACCCCTGAAGCTGCGACCAAAGAACTAGAGAACCGAAACCGCTTCTGGTCTGCGATTGCTGACCGGCGATCACCACCCCGGTGCCTAGACTGCTTTGGCGTTGATCTTCTTCCGCTTCCCACAAATGACGATACCCTTGTCACCATCCCCAACGGGCCGTTATTGCGTTATGATACGAACGGATTCGCCGACGTTGGCCCAGAGGCAACCTTCATCTTGGACATTGAGGGACGCCTCGTTCGGCGCGACGGCGGATAACCATGGATTGCACCGGAGGCGGGCTTGCGGCCGCTTTCAAATGGTTGACTTTACTCTCCCGACCCGGTGAATCCGGACGTTATCCGACTAAAATCGAAAGCCGATCCAGACTCTTGCCTTTACGCCAATCCTTCATCGTCATCTTTGCCGCTTCACTGCTGTTGGTGGGGTGCAAGCAGTCGCTCGAATCCAAGCTCGGGCTGTCATATGCCGCACCCATTGTTCCTGATGACGTTCCATCGCAATTCAAACCGGAGCCTGATACGAAACTCGAAAGCTGGCTCGACGATGGAGAGACGCACCTCGACCTGAAGGCGCACTACCTAGACGCACACCGATGCGGATGGGAAGCGGCAATCTGGGACTGGGAGCGATACGGTGACTTCAAAATGCAATCCGAATACGATGCGTACTGTTACCGCGCGGACATTGCTTCGGGTACCGAGGCTCTTTGGATCGGGTACAATGACGCTCGCCGTCAAATTGAATCAAAAACTGGACTTCCATCCACAGTCGCCCAGGACGGCGGATAACCAACGGTTGCAACGGAGTGGCGGTGGTCGGCGTTTCCGTTTGCTTGCAAGTCTTCACCCGCCACCCGCTGAACCGAACCGTTATCCGACTGAAATCCTCAGGCATAATCCGAAGCTGTGTCCTCTGATCCGAACCCATACCGGCCACCAGCTGCGACCAAGGACGATGAATCCTGGTGGTCGAGGATTCGCCGGTTCTTCACGCTTCCAATGCCTGACGCCACGCTCGACTTTGAAGTCGGTGGCAAGGTCATTATTGACGGCATTGCCTTCTACCTCGATACCGTAGACTCGACCAGGTTTTACGCTGCCTCGCCGTCAGGTATACAGACAGACGAGCGTCTTGACCTCGTGGTTTCAGATGCGGTTCGTGTTTTCCCCTTGTTTTTGCGCCGTAACCCAAAATACTACCAACTTGTTTATGGACGCATCCTCTCCGTTCGACTTATCGGAACATATGCTGACAAGCCGACCGAATATTTCCGCGAACACGTTATGCAATTGGACTGGGGCTACGTCTCTGATTTCCTCGGACAATCAAGATAAAACGGATAACCAAGACATGCACCGGAGTGGCGGTGGTTACATTTTACGTCTGCTTGCACGTCGTTCGCCGCCACCCGGTGATGTCAACCGTTATCCGACTGAAGAACAGCGACTCTTTACTGCATCTGCATGTCGAACTCTCCTTCCGTCCTTGAGCTGCACATCGCCGATGCTAAAGACCGCCCAATGGTTGCCGTTGACTCGGTGTCCGCCGTGGCTGGACGGGGCCTGCTCGGCGATCGCTACTACACTGGCACCGGATACTACTCGGACATCGCCGGTTGGGGTGCTCAGGTCACGCTGATCCAGAGCGAAGCAATCCAAGCCGTCAACACCGGGTACGACACGGACTTCGCCGGTTCAATGCTGCGACGCAACATCGTCACGCAAAACATCAAACTAGATTCGCTGATTGGCAAAACCTTCCGTTGTGGCCACGCCATACTTCGCGGCACAAAGCCGTTTCCGCCATGCGCGCACCTTGCCTATTTGCTCGGACGTAAGGAAGTGCTAAAGTGCTTTGCATACTGTGGTGGCATTGGTGCTGATGTCGTTGGTGGCGGTGATATCTCCGTCGGCGATTCGATCAGCATCATCGAACCCGAGGACGGAGGATAACCATCGCATGCACCGGAGTCGGGCTTGCGGCCGTTTTCAAATGGAGCAACAACACTCCCGACCCGGTGATGCGTAACGTTATCGGACTGACTCCCCAGATGTTCCGCGTGTTTGCTTGCACAAACGATTGCTGCAACGCTTGGTCATCGGTGCGTCGTTCGGCATTCGCGTTAGCAACTCGCCGATTCGGACGTCTTGATCCTCCGTTGGCGATTGCCACAACCCACGCCGGTCGCATTCCTTGATGCTGTTCGCCGTTGTCGTTTGCTGATCCAACGACAAAGTTTTCTATACTTCGTTTACCGTCACAAAGCACCGTCGAAAGACAATGCCCGTTTACTTGCCGACCCGATCAACGCCCAATTGCTTGCCGCGTGAACCAGCGCCCGCTAAACTGTGGCGGCGTGGTATCCACTGCCCAGCGTTCGATCAACGCCCGTCCATAAATGCCGATAACCAACACATGCACCGGAGTGGCGGTGGTCACGTTTCTTTGGAATCACGTCAATCGCCGCCACCCGGTGATGTGAGACGTTATCGCGTCGGGGGTGCTCGTTCAGTGCTCATGATTTGTGCGTTTGATCCAGGGGCGTGATTGGTGCGCTCGAGTTGTGCTCGATCCGGCACGGTGATTTCAGGGCTCGATTCAGGACGGAAGACTGCACATGATGACGGCAGGGCAAACCAATTGCCGATCCGAGCACGGACGTTGTGGGCCGTATCGAGATCGTGAGCAAATTGATTGCATCCGTGACTCGCCTGCGGTATCCTGGACTTCTCGGAGCCCATCGTCGGTGGATTCCGGAGCGACCCGATAACCATCGCGTGAACCGGAGACCGCGAGTTAAGCGATTTGGCCGCTAGAGACTTTCCCGCGCGTTCCCGGTTACGCGTAACGTTATCCGACTGAACGATGAACAACGCTGACACAATTGCTGATCTCCAACGTCGTATCAGCGTTTTTCCACCGATTGATTGCGTTACCAATCTTACAGTTGCTCCTCCGCCACCTCTTGCCCCAACTTTGGTCTCCGAGTTCGAGACGGCAACAAACTTGCGTTTGCCTTCGTTTATCCGAAGGCTGTATTCCGAGGTTGCAAACGGAGGATTTGGCCCCGCATACGGAATTGTTCCGCTCATCGCATCTGACGACGACACTATCCTCGATTGGAACTCGAGATACCGTTCCGCGAACCGATCACAACCGGATGGGCCACAGTGGCCCGACCACTTGCTTCACTTCTGCGAAGGTGGGTGCGTTACCACATACGTGCTTGACATCCGCAAAGACGAAGCCCCCGTTTACAAAGTGGACGCCGATGCGTCCAATAATATCTATGATTGGCTTCACTTGGTTTCGCCATCTGTCGAATCGTGGCTTGCTGACTGGGCACGTCATCCCGTAACGAAGGATCGCGGATCTCCAGGAACACCACCCACTTCCCACCCGTGAGCGGGGCAAATTGTGTTAAGATGGGAAGCTTGCGGCAGCGGGCGAATGTTCCTCCACTGCCACCCCGAAGCGCAGCGTTGTAAGTCTGATAACCATCGCATGCACCGGAGCGGGGCTTGCGCGTCTTTTCAAATGGAACACTTTACTCTCCCCGCCCGGTGATGCGGGACGTTATGCCACAAACTTACAAAGACAGAGCTTAGATGAAACGTCACATTCTAATACTGCCTCTACTCATGCTTGCCGGTTGTAGTGACTCGCCGTCCACTCGTAGCGTCGATTCAACCGTCGCCGACGAATCGCAATCGTCACCTGTCACCACATCGCCAGTCGATTCCGGCGTAACGCTCCCTGCCACTTCCGCAGAAGCACTGGTCGCCGCGTATAAGACCGCGTTCGAGGCTGGCGACGTTGATGCAATCGAAAAAATGGTCCACTGGGGCGATGAGCCCTACAAGGAATCTACGATGACCATCGTGTTTAACGTGCGCATCGCAAGAAAAGGTACTGCAAAGATACCGACCATCGAGGTTCGCGACCTGACAGAAGGCGGGTTCGATCCATCTGACTTCACGCTCCCACCCACGAAGACGGTTTCGGGGCATTATTCCTACGACGGCGGTGGCGGAGACCTTGGCATGCCAATTGGAGAGCTGGATGGACACTTCTATTTCTGTGTTGTGAAAAGCAAGTCGTGAACTAGCCGCAGCGCCCAGAGTGGCATAACAAAGGCATGAACGCGGAGCCGCCGACAGCGCGTTTTCAAATGGAGCAACAACCGCGGCGGCCCGGTTATGCCAGACGTTATTCGGGCTGCAACACATTGGTCCTAGGCTTGGATTCTCGCTCATGGCCGGATGCGTGACAGGCTCACGCGACTGCCGACAACGGTGGATGGCTTTGTTTCAACCGTGTATTCGATGGCCGGGCCGATCGGGACGTACCGTATCGCCGGTGACTTTCCTGGTCGCGCTGGTTCATTGTCACCGGCGATACGGAACGTCCCGATCTCCAAGCTTAGGCTAGCGGTTGGCAACGCTCATTTACGGTCACTCGCTCGGCATTGGCACTATTCGCCTCGCTTCAACGGGCGGAAACGGGGTTCACGTCACCAATGGTTCAATTTGTTCATACCCTTCGGGACTCACCATTGGTGACGACAACCCCGTTTCCGCCTCCCGCTGGTAACCGCACCAGGCCCGTAGCGGAAACCAATGCCCGAAAGGTTGCCTCTGATTTCACCGCCCAATACAATAGCGGACTGTTGTCCGCTGCTAAGCGGAACTGGGAACCGAATAACCAAGCCATGCACCGGAGTGGCGGTGGTTGGGTTTTCTCGAAGTCACGTCGTCCCCCGCCACCCGGTGATGGCAAACGTTATTCGATTGGGTGTGTGGAAATACGCGGACACAATACTCGATCCCCGGTGTGCTTGGCTCTTTCCACACGTCGGATTGCCGAAACTTGCCCGGTTGGTCGCGCTTTGATACGATCAGAGGTCTACGGGCGTCACCCACGCGGACGAAGTCCAGACTGGCGGCGTCCCGCCGTTGTTTTTCCCTCGCGGGGTTCATGCTGGCGACGTTCCGTCGTTGCTTTCCGCTCGCGCGTTTCATGCCCATTGGCGGTCCGCCTCGTATCTCATGATCGCGAATAACCATTGCGTGCACCGGAGCCGGGATTGCGAGCGTTTCCTGATGGTTGACTTTACCCTCCCGGCCCGGTGACGCCGGTCGTTATCGGACTGACTCCGCAGATGTTCCGCGTGTTTGCTTGCACAAACGATTGCTGCAACGCTTGGTTTTAGGTGCGTCTTTTGGCTCTTGCGTTAGTTGCTCGCCGATTCAAACGCCTTAATCCTTCGTTGGCGATTTNCAGNGCCCACGCCGCTCGCATTCCTTGATAGTGTTCACTGTTGTCGTTTGCTGAACCAGCGTGAACGTTTTCGATCCTTCGTTTACCGTCTGCTGGGCCCGTTGGATGCAATGCCCGTTTACTTGCCGACCCGGTTAACGCCCGATTGCTTGCCGCGTGAACCAGCGCCCGCTAAACTGTGGCGGCGTGGCAACCGCTGCCCGATGCTCGACCAATGCCCGTTCGTAAATGCCGATAACCAACACATGCACCGGAGTGGCGGTGGTCACGTTTCTTTGGAATCACGTCAATCGCCGCCACCCGGTGATGTGAGACGTTCCCCGACTGAAGTATGCGACGTCCAGATGCCAACTTTGACGACACGCTCAATCGGTATGTGATCGACTACTACCGGCATCTCATGACCGATGGCGAAACGGAGATAATCACGGCGTTGGGGCTAAACCTGAAGGCGTTGCAAACTCAAAATCCTGCTGCAAGCAAGAAACTCGCTTATGCTCGAGGGCTCGTTGACAAACCGCACGTGAAGGCTGCCCTCGACGCAGGGTACCATGAGTCCCGAACACAGATACGCGATCGTTTGCTCAAAGATCACGTCGATGAGGTTGTGTTGAATCGATGCCCAAAGTGTGATGCTCTGTGCCGTACACCGGACGCGCGGATGTGCGTCGCTTGCGGTCACTGCTGGCATCATCAAGAATGCGGGGAACAATGACATGCACGGGAGCACGGCTTGCAGCGTTTTTCGCAATGGATAGTCAACTCTCCGTGCCCCGTGATGTCCGACGTTATCCGACTGGGTACGCGGTGGGCTGTCCGGCCGCTCGCGATCATTGCACTTCGATTCTATGACACTGCACGATCCATACACGAATGCTGAGATCGCTGCGATAGGCGAGCACGCAAAGCCCACGCGTGGGCCGTACTGCCCGAAATGCGACTGCCACCTCCCTGTATTCGACGCGATTACACACGATGCCGAACTTGCGATCCGCAAGCTTGAATGGCCCGCTGCAATGAACGCGGTTTGCAATCTAACCTCGTGCTCTCGCTTGTGGGCTAAGATTTGGCTCGCTCATCCCGATGGCCCCGAACCGCGATTTGGCTACACTGGTGCTAGGCCGTGCCCGTCGTGCGGCGAACCCCTCAGGACCGATGCTGCAAAGCAATGTTTTCTATGTGGCGCGGACTGGCACCAAATCTAGGACTCGACGGAGAACCAAAGGATGCACCGGAGTACGGCTTGCGTGTTTTTCCGTGATGGTTGGCTTTTCCCTCCGTACCCGGTGATCCTAGGCGTTATCCGACACAGGATGAGAATTGACACGAAATGAAATGCAAGAATTGCGGTTCCGTCACACTCCGCACGGATCTCAAAGAGTGCCGGTCATGCGGCGAGTCGTTTGTCGGAGCTAGCGTAAACGGTATTTCGGGAACCTCGACGTCGAGCCACGGCGCACTTCCAAGCCAAGATGATCGCCAGGCTGGCACCCAATCTACTGTGCAACAGAGCTGGCTAGCTCGAACCATCCATCGTCGATCCAAAGGTGGAATTGCGTTCGGCATACTAATGGTGCTAGTTGGGCTATTTGGCGGATCGCTGACTAAATCAAACGCTGCTGTCGGTGGCATTACTCTCGTCGGATGTGGACTCGCAATCTTCGTGCTCTTCGCTATCCTTTTCGCTGCGAGTCGTCCGCCAGCACGTTAGTGCTGACCACTTTACCGCCTGCTAAACCAGACGGCGGATCTCCAGGAACAAAAACCACTCTCCACCCATGAGCGGGGCGGATTGCGGCAAGCTAGGCAAAGTGGCAAGGACGGGCAAGCGTTCCTTCCCGGCCACCCCGAAGCGCAGCGTTGTAAGTCTGATAACCATGACATGCACCGGAGTCGGGCTTGCGGCCGGTTTTAAATGGAACATCAACCGTCCCGACCCGGTGATGTCGGACGTTCTGCCATGAAAGCATCGCTACGTACCATCTCGACCAATGGCTGAACCTCTTACGCGATCGCAGCACCAACTTCGAGGACGTAAACTCGCCGACATGACGGTGGAGCAACTACGTGACTGGATCGACGCTTGCGACAAAATGGAAACCTGGGTTGGTGCCGCCAAGGCCCGTCGCGGATGGCGACTAAGCGGAATCGAAGCCCAAGCCGAACTTGAACGCCGCGATGAGGATGTTTGACGTGGCTGTTCCGTCGTTCAAATGCGCCTTCGGGCACGCGCCAGTAAATTTGGCTTAACATTGTTCCAACTTATGATGTACCGTAAACTGATTCGGCTGGCCGGTCTGGTTGGATGACGGATCGGTGCGTAGTCCAAACCGGAGGCAGAACCAAACGATGCAACCGAGCGGCGAAGTCGGGCGTTTTGAAGTGGTTGATCTTCCGTCGCCGCCGGCTGATCGTAGACGTTCCCCGACTGAAATGCTGTTCACTGGATTGGGCTAGTCTGATGAAACTTGTCACTGTAATCATGATTTCTGTGCTTTGCGCCGTCAGCGCAGTCTCTGCTGAATCGCCTAATCCTAAAACGCCAATCGGCCTCATCGGTTATTGGGTTGCAACCGAAATTCAAAGCAAGGGAGAAGAAACGCCACCCGAAATTCAGATTGATCTCGAGTTCACGAAAACTCAGATGATCATGCATTTTGGTGACCGACTGAACAAACCGATTGATGTATTCGACTGCTTTTCTGTCGCGAAGGACGATCGGCAGTGCCTTGATCTAGTGTCAGCTGACCAATCCCGGGCGCCAGACAAGCAGATTCATATCCATGCCATTTACGATGTGAACGGCGACACGCTGCGGATTTGCGCGGCGAGCCGCAACGGTACCGAGCCACCCGTGAATCACCCAACCAAATTCGCCTCAACTCCTGACCCCAAAACTGACCTTATTGTTCTCAAACGCCGCCCAAAGTAGTCTTTATCAAGTGGACTAACACGGGCTGTCTAAATGCGGGGAACCATCGGTTGCAACGGAGCGGCGGTGGCAGCCGGGCTCGCAATGGCTAAGTCTTTCGCCGCCGCCCGCTGAACCGTAACGTTCGTCAGACCAAGCATGTGGACCTCAACTACAATCGTGAATAGCGATGCGAAGATGACTGACGTGACACACGCAAGCGCGCGTCAAAAGCTGCTGCTATACGGATTCATTGCTTTTGTTGTTGCCGCGTTCCTTGTTGCGATCGCAATGCTTATCTCAACTGATGTCGCCGATTACCTTTTGCCTTACTACGGGTGGCCAATCATTGGATTCTTCTACGCCGCCACACTAAAATACGCGATACCGCCACTTCTGAAACGCAATCCTGTTCCTATTCGATCGTACTTCAAGGCGATATCAACGACCCTCCTGATACTCGTAGGCTACGGCATATTTACGACTGCACTCGGCTGGACCGGCGACAATTTCGACAGTCCCTACTTAACTGTGGCTACGGTTCAACCGCTTTGGACTGTTGCTGTTCCGCTGGTTTGGTTCACCGTGTTTCGTATCGCAATGACCGGCGTCTCACTTCCGATCCGCGAAGACTGACGAACCATGCGATGCAACGGAGCCGGGCTTGCAAGGTTTCACGAATGGAAAGTCAACTCTCCCGGCCCGCTGATCGCCGCCGTTCCCCAACTGAAATCGAGACGCACTTGTTTCGTAAGCTCAGAAACATCGTCGCCGCGTTACTGGCGTCCCTAACCGGATGCCAGCCACCGGCCGTCAACCAAGTCCCTACTTCCGCTACCCAGGTGAGCGGGGATTCGATCGTCGCTCCGATACTCAAAGACTTGCTCGAACATCACGGCGTTCCAACAGACGCAGATGAAAATTGGCTCATTGCAGAGAACGGCATGCGCATGACTGGAGCTGTCGTCAAAGAGTATCCTTCCCCTAAAGGAACAGCTAGTATCCAGCTCGATTTCTACTTTGAACTCGAAGACGGGCGACTGCTGATCGAATCTGTTGGCGGCCTTGGTGCGACAAAGGCTGACGCCGTGAAAGACGGCATTCAGAACTTCACCGGCGGGTCGTTCCACGTACTACTTTCCTCATTCTTCAATGTGAATGCGGACGACCAAATCGAGATCGAAAACTGGGATATCGCAGGAACATCACGTCGCGTCACGATTGGGGGCATGAATGTCCGGACATTCACAGATGCTCCATTTGACCCTCCGACACATTGGTTTCCAATCGTTCAGAATGCTATCGAGAATACGAACCTTCCCCGTGGCACCCACTGGTTTCGCTGCTACTATGCACAGTTCGATAACAAGCCCTCAGCGGTCGAAGTATTGCTTGACAACAACGACTGGCAACCGATCATCAAGACGATGTCAGACATTGACTGGCCCGCTAAGGACGATTTCTACAGCGTCAGAGTTTTTGGTGTCATTCAAGACGGCGGGGAACCATGAAATGCACGGGAGAACGGGTGGTCCGTTTTCTCGTCTGCTTGCAAGTCGTTCGCCCGTTCCCCGTGATTTCTACCGTTATCGCACTGAACTGGAGCACGCGATTGTTTTGAACGAACGTTTTCTTCGGTCACGCGGATTCAATTTTTGCTGCGAACCGTAACTCAACTGCTCGCCGCAGCTTGGTTGATTGACTGGAATGCAATTCCTCCGACACAATTGATTCACTTTGGTCACGTTGATCGTCGCGAAAACGACACTTCATCCTCGGGGCAATCCGTCACCGACATGGCCGAAGGCTAAACGAACAACTGATCTGGCCGCACAGGCAACCGTCACTGCAACCCAATCCGTCGCCAACACAACCATTGCATTTGCGCCGCGGTCGTGTTGATTGCACGCGACAAAACAGCACGACATCGGTTCGGCAATTCGCTTGATGCGCGGTCAGCAGCGCGGTAAGATGTGCTCGTCGGTGACCGCACGTTTGTGGTCACGTTCTCGCCGCTGCAAATTTGGCGATAACCACGCCATGCACACGTGGGATGCCCCCAATTCCTGTACCAGGCGTTATGAAAGATTGGGTTGGGGAATTGGGATCGGTGATTCGCAGTGCTGCTGGAGTGAGGCCGTAGGCCGAACGGAAGCAGCACTGCGAAGCGCGAACT